>JBNAVN010000007.1:35059-66757 GCA_049700315.1 bacterium | reverse complement strand
CTATCAAGCAAGGGTCATAAGGGGTGATAAAGGGTGATAAGGGGAAATCAAGGGAAAAAGCCCTTCTTCACCCCTTCTGCTTCATTACCCCCAATTGCCTTGTCTTGCCTTCTGAAAATTCCCCTTCTTCACCCTTCTTTACCCCTCTTCTCCCTTCTTTACCCCTTTTTCTTCTATCTGTTCCCCACCTAATTTTTCTTCACCATATTTATCAATAACTGATTCTTTCCACAATTTGATTCCATGATGGAGTGAACCTTTTAATAGCGCATGGGCGCCAACCGGATTTGTGAGCAACAAGAATACACCGCAGATCAATGCCTTTATTCCAGTTGCAGAGAATCCATAGAGTAAAAATATTCCAATCATCAATCCAAATGAACCGAGTGTCACACACTTTGTAGAAGTCTGGAGACGATTATAGATGTCGGGAAATCGCACCAATCCAATTGTTCCCAATAGATTGAAAAGAATTCCAATCCAGATTATTATCCAACCTGCCGGACTAATCATCAAGACTCCTTTTTTCAAGATATTTTGCCAGTGCGAGTGTGCCAATAAAACTGAATAGAGCAATGATGATCGCCAAATCCATCAGGTATGATTGATTGTAAAAGACTGCGGTCAATGCGGTGATATTGACAAAAATAGTACCCATTATATCCACACCAACTGAACGGTCCGGAATAGTCGGACCCTGTTGAATTCTATAAAGGCATAGGAATGCACTGAAGGTAAGAACAACTATCATCAGAATCATTGCCAAATCCTCCTAAAAATGAGCCCAATGAATTGGGCAACTACATATTGATACATACATTCCAAATCCCAAACAATTTCCAAACTCCAAATTTTTAATAATAGAATTTAGGATTTCGGATTTAGGATTTCGGATTTTAATCAAAAATCCTCCTCAAGAAGCGTTCAAACGGACGGGCAATGAGTTTTGAAGCAGTCTCAATATCTATTGCCTGAACATAAATCCAGTGGATATAGAGATAATCACCATCAATATCACAGGTCATTGTTCCCGGTGTAAGGGTAATAGAGTTCGCCAGAAAAACCTTTGCTGTGTCTGATTTCAAGATGGTCTTTATCTTAACAATTCCTGGTTTCAATGGCCTCTGTGGATGTAATGTCCGGTATGCAACATCAAGATTTGCCTTTATCATATACCATATAAAAACAGGGATATATATAATCAACCAGAATAATCTGTGGGGCTGAAGAAACTTTTGAGGTCTGTCTGTGAAATAACCACCGAACAGAATCGTTCCGAGAATAACCACGATCAAACCAACAATGATATGATCCAGATTTGTTGTCAAAGTTAGAAGTAGCCATAAACCAAATCCGAGGATAAAGTAGATTATGTATTTCATAACTTCCTCCAAGAAGAGGTGATAAAGTAAAATAAGGAGTGATAAAGGGTAATCACAGGAAAAAATTTATTTCCCTCATAACCCCTCATAACCCTTTTTAATCCCTGATAACCCCTCTTCATAATCCTCCCAATATCAAATTGATATACTCAGTTCCCCTGAGCAGTGATTCTGTTGCGGGCTGAATAACGAAATCCATTAAAGGTTTGTAGCCAATCCCCAAAATTATTATAAGGATAACCAGAAGAACCATTGCGACACGCATAAGGAATGGCGACTCCTTAGCCTCTACCCCATTCTTCTTAAGATATACATTATTTTCAATCTTCAAAAGATAGCCGAGTGTAACACCACTGAATCCAATCGCAACTATCGCAATCCATAAAAACCCCTGTTTTATTGCACCGAGGGCAATGAGAAATTTTGCAAAAAATCCAATGAGCGGTGGCAAACCAATCAAAGACATTGCACCAAATCTAAAACTCCAGGCAGTCGTGGCCATCTTTTCACCAAGTCCACCAAGTCTGTTTATATCCCTTGTGCCTGTTGCATATACTACAGACCCTGATGTCAAAAAGAGCAAGCCCTTGGCAAGTGCATGACCAAGAATATAAAGAATTGCACCTGCGATACCATAAAAATTGCCGATGCCAAAACCAAGCATTATATAACCAACCTGAGAGACTGTTGAATAGCCAAGCAAACGTTTATAATCATTCTGGTTCAATGCTGTGACTCCAGCAAAGATGATTGATAAGAGTCCCAGACCAATGAGAATATTAAAGAAGAAAGGTGCATTCTCACGACTGAGACCAAAGACATTGAAGATAAAACGGGCGGTTGTATATATGCCAAGGACTTTGATAAATACACCTGACAGCAAACTTGATATCGGGGCAGGTGCTGCAGGATGGGCATCAGGAAGCCAGAAATGGAATGGCACAAGTGCCGCCTTTACTGAAAAAGAAAAGAGCAAAAGTGCAAGGATTGACCAGTAAAATGGATTATATTTTATTGATTGTAAAGAAAGGGCAATATCGGCAAGATTTAGCGTTGAAGTCTTGGCATAGATCAATGCAATCGTCAAAAGCAATGTCATACCCGCAATCTCACCCATCACCATATATTTTAATGATGCCTCAAGTTCTTCTCTCTCAATACCAAAACTCACAAGGGCATAAGAGGCAATGGCAGAAATCTCTACCCATACGAACATATTGAATAAATCGCCAGTGATTGAAATACCCATCAATCCTGTGGTAATCAGCATATATAATGTCCAGAATTTCCATTGACCGGTATAGTGGTTTAGATATCTTATCGCAAATAATGCACCAGAGAATACAATGATTGAAATAACCAGCACCATAAATGCAGATAAGGCATCAAATCCGAAGACGATGCCAATCGGTGGCGCCCAGTTGCCGAATTTGTATACAAGCATCGGGAATCCCTGTATGACAGCAAGACCATAGAGCGAAAGGATAAATAGAACAAAAGTTGTAATATTGCCAATTATCGGAGCAAAAGGTTTCCATAATTTGGATAACAAAGGTATTAAAAACGCCGCAAGCAGGGGCAGGGCAATAAGCAAAGGCAGAAAAGTCATAGAGACCTCCAAGGAAAAAGGGTAAAAAAGCGTAAAGAGGGGCAAAAAGTGGTAAAAAGGGAGAGATAATAAATCATTTCCAGCATTGGAAAAACCTCCTTATTAAAAGGGAAAATGGGGTAAAAAAAAGTAAAGAAGGGCAATTTAATCACGCTTTTGCCTCCATTTTCTTTTTATTAAGTGATTGAATTAACCTCATTAAGAGATAATCTGTGCGTATTATTAAGGTATTGAGCACTGTATATTCACTTTTGTTTATAAGATTATCTTCAGAACAATCATCTACATCACCAGAAAGTTCACCAAGAGAGCCCTGGGCTATTGAAAGATGATGAATGTAATCACCGATCGTACTTCTCTTATAACCTTCTTGAATGTTTTGTTTAATTGACCGGGCACTATCACGCATTTGTGTTACATGTCTCATCTCTTTCGCAGGAAATTTTCTTGTAATTTCATATATTAATCTTCGCAATTCACAAGCATTTTTCCATACAATCAACTTAGTATACCCTTTCCCCATCAACCCCTTCGTCCTTGTTATATTATCAAATCCTTGCCCTATCTTCATCTTATTTTCCTTTCATCACCCCTGTTATCCCTTCTTCACCCATATTCACCCTTCTTCACCCCTTCTTGTTAGCCTTTTAGTTTTTTGATCTCACTCACATCAAAAGTCTTAAACTTTTCATATATCCTGACGATGAAGGAAAGGAGTAAAGCAGTAGTCCCAAGACCGATAACAATCGCTGTCAGCACAAGTGCCTGAGGAATTGGGTCAACAAAATTATGCGGCATATCCAGTTTGGTTATGATTGGTGCAATCGCATCCTTTTTGAATCCGATGAGTGCAAAAAGAAGATTGACCGCATATTCCATTATACAGAAACCAATGGCAATCTTAATCAGATTCTTTTTGGCAATAACCGCATATAAGCCAATCAAAAATAAAATAATGCAACTATAGAAGACTATCATCATTCCTCCATAATATATTTCATTGCTGCCAAGGCAAGGAATATGGAGAATAATCCTACTGAAACCTTTATCCCGATCGCAATATTACAGATTGGTATCAAACCCGCACTCAAAAGATGAAGTGGTTTGCCAAGTCCAAAGATTGGCTCGTTTAAGAAGAATACACCGGCAACCAATAATCCAGTAAATGCTGAACCCCAGAATAGCAAAGCACCTATACTTTCAAAAACCGAACCAATGGTAGCCAACCTTCTTTCTTTTTCTGCAGCACTACCAAAGGAAAGAACCCTTAAGATCAATGCACCAGAGATAATAACCCCACCTGCAAACCCACCACCAGGTGTCAAATGCCCATGCAGGACGATATAGATGCCATACATAAATATAAAACCACTTACGATATTGGTAATCCGTTTAACAATCAAACTCATAGAACCTCTACTTCCACCCGGTCTTCCTCATCACTGCCAGGACGCCAATTACTGATGTGAACAAGACAGTTGCTTCACCGAGTGTATCAAGACCACGAAAGTCCAGGATAATGTCCGCAACAATATTTGCTCCACCAACCTTTGGGAGTCCCAATTTTATATATTCACTCGCTACCTTCATTACGGGCGAACCAAAAGGAGGCAAAACACTGAATATACGTTCCATTACAATAAGAAATAGAATTACAAAAAAACCATAAAAGACAAGCCCAAATGTTTGCATCGGTGTGAATCTCTTATTCACGGTCTCATCAACATCTGTCGTTCTGAAGATCACCGCAACAAATATGATAAGGGTAAGAATCTCTACTACAATTTGAACGATTGCAAGGTCCGGTGCCTGTAGTAAGATAAACAGAATTGCCACAGAAAAACCAACTGCACCAACAGCAATCGCGGCTGCAAGTAAATTTTCTATTTCAATCGCAATGATTGCGGCTGCAATCATAAAGATTAAGAATAAATACAACTCAACCATTATCTCACCCCTAATAATAATAAAATTATCACTACACCCAAGAAAATCCAGCCAAGGTATTCTGGCAATTCACCGGTGTGGATAGTAGAAAAGATATTGCCGAGCGCAGTAATTATCGTTGATATGAATTGATACACGACCACAAAAAACCGGTTGATCACTTCTCTGAAAAGGATTGAAAAACCACCGAGGATACCGCGCAGATAATTATAGAAATCAAATGCCCCTTCTTCACCAAATTTATAGGTCCTTTCCAGCATATCTATATTATGAACCGATGAGTAAAAGTTTGGACCTGTTATCCTTGCCTCCTCGGTATCAAGAACTTCTCCACCGATAAAAACCTTATCCTGCCTTGGTTTGAGACCAGTGCCAAAAAGGAATATAATCAATCCAATGACAATACCCAAGATCATCAATACTGTAGTCAAACCTGCAGACCAGAAGCCAATCGGTTCAATTTTGAAGAATGGCAGGGATGGATAGATCAACCGTGCAAGCGGAATTTTTTCCGCAAATACACCAAAGATGATACAAAGAATTGCGAGTATCAGGGTTGGTGTTATCATACCAAATCTAACTTCCCTGACCTTATCAAGTTCCCTTGGTCTTTCACCCAGGAATAAAGAGTGTATCATCTTCAAGAATGAAGCCAGGGTCAGAACACTACCGAACATTGCTGCTACTAAAAATATAATCCAGAGATTGGTTTCTTTATTTAGTTCAATTATCCCCTGATAGACCATCCACTTTGAATAAAAACCATTAAAAGGTGGCACACCAGATATGGCAAATGCTGCAACAATAAAGCAGAACATTGTGAGTGGCATCTTTACACCAAGGCCACCAAGATGGTCAAGTTCAGTTGTCTTTGTGCGATACTCAACCGAGCCAGCGGACAAAAATAGACAGGCTTTGTATATAGCGTTATTAATCATATGGAACAAACCACCAGCAACTGCAATAGGTATTCCTGTGCCAATGCCTAAAACCATATATCCAACCTGGGATACTGCGTGGAATGATAATAATCTCATCGCCTCTTTTTGCACCAGTGCCATCATTACCGCAAAGATAATCGTTATTGCACCAATCACCATCAAAACGATTCTGATCGGCATTGATTGTGTAATATCAAAGATATAATAAGAAATCCTGACAAGAAAATAGATTCCTAAGAGTTTATCAAGGCTTGCCGGTATGAAGGCAAGGGTTGATGCTGGAACGACCTTTGCAGATTCAGGAATCCAGGTATGTAATGGCATTGCCCCTGCCTTGGCAAGGGCACCAACGAGTAGCAGGATATATGTAGTAATCAATATACCACTATTAAGAGGCAGATGGGGGTTAAAAGGGAAGTCAGTAGTTCCCGCAATAGTATATACAATAATAATTCCTAACATCAGAATAAAATCCGAGACACCAACAATGGTCAATGCCTTTCTTGCTGCAAGAACACTCTCTTTCTTCCCCACCAACAAAATACCATACAAAGAAAACACAAGCATATTCCAGAATATCAATAATAATATAAGATTTCCGCTCAACACAACCCCATTGGCACCGGAAAGTGTCAAGCCCAGATATAGTTGATAAACACTTTCACCCGGCATCTTCCTCATTGGAGCAATTGAATAAAGCAGAATCAAGAGTGCAAAGATGGAATTAAAAAGAAGTATAAATCTCGTGAGATTATCAACATATATCCTGAAGTTAATACCGGCTATCTCTGCAATACTATATGAAAATGACTGATTCTGGAAGGTCAAAAAGATTTTCAAAGCGAAATAGAATGTCAAGACAAATCCTAAAAATCCCATTTCATTACGAAGTCTCCTTACTAAAAACCCTAATAAACCACACATAACTGGCAAAAGAAGGATATAGTAAATTTCCTTCATTGGATACCTCCCACAAATGCTAATATCTCATAGAAGAGTACGCCTAATATTAGTGAAAGTAGTGTAAGGATAAACACTACTCCAGTTTCAACTACCCCAGGCTTCCTTTCTATTTTCAATTCTGCAATATCACATTTTTCACCATAGAATAATTCATGATAAAACCGGTCACTGTATAACAGCGTAAATATTGCCGAGGCGATTGCAAAAAATCCAAAAAGAATGTTCTTCTGAACTGAACCAATAACCACCATCAGTTTAGAAAAGAAACCAATCATCGGAAAGAATCCAACGATTGAACTGAATAATAGCGCCATCATCACAGTCAATACCGGTGAAACCCTGAGCATGCAGGAAATATTTTTTATATTTGCCTCTCCAGTGATATCCTCAATCGTTCCCACACCATAGAACAACCCTGATTTTGCAAGGGCATGGGCAAGTATATATATAATTGCGCCGTAACTTCCAAAAAAATTATGAACTGAAAAACCCAACAATATAAATCCGATTTGGCTGATGGTTGAATAGGCAAGAAGATATCTTAAACGATTTGTTCTATATGCCGAGCCACCCGCAATCAAACTTGATATAACCGCAAACCAGGCAACGATTGTAAAATAACCTTCCGGGACATTCGGATTGTTCGTGAAAAGACGATAGAATAGAATCAGACCGAGATTTTCTGCAATGCCGGCAAGCGAGCCGCCAATTGCCGATGGTATTGATGCATAGGCAGGGACAAGCCAGAAATGTATCGGCAGAATCACTGATTTTGCAAAAATTCCAATTGTAATCAATACTAAGGCAATGATATTTATCTGTTTTATCTCGGATATAATGAAAGTGTTATTCTCAAGGTATAACATTCCAATACCGATCAGCGTCAGACCCGCGGAAATCAAATTTGTGATGAATACTACATTACCTGAAGAAATCTGGTCAGGTCTGCGATAATATACAACCGAGCGCCACACTGCAAATGTTGAAACCTCCCAGAAAATGAACATCCATAATAAATTCGTAGTGACCGCAACACCAACACCGGAAATGATAATCAAAAGAAGCATTAAATAATATTCAAACCTGTGCCCCTTCTGTCCGATTGTCGCAAGGGCATAGATAAATGACATCAACCCGATAAAACAAAATGTGATGCTTAAAAATATCCCAAATCGGTCAAGAAGAAAATTAAATTCCATTAGCACCTAACCTCACTGAGTATCTTTGTAAATTCAAAACACGACCCAAACTCAAGGGTATAGTTATTGGATTGGGGTTGAAAATCTGAATTGGTTAAATGGTTAAAAAAGACAAGCATCCCAACCCTAACCCTTAGACCATATTTAGAAATTTGTTTCAGATTTAGTGCTTCGGATTTAGAATTTATCATTTTTTATATCTCCCTTTTATCCTTTCTGTCTTTTCCCAGGATAGTTTCAACAAATCTTTGCCATCATATTTCTTTTTGCCATTTTCATAGACAATCGTCCTTTCAGTACAGCAATAGCAGGGGTCAACTGCAGCAAGCACCAGTGCCGCATCAGCAATTGAATAACCTTTTACTGCTTCAAGATTTGAAGCGATGTTCATATAACTTGGTGCCCTGATCTTATGCCTCACCGGCATATTTGAACCATCTGAACGGACATAATGGAATACCTCACCCCTCGGTGCCTCATGCCTGCCAATCCCTTCACCCGGTGGAATCTCTTCAACCCTTGCTTCAATCGGACCTTCAGGCATATTCTTAAGACACTGACGCACAATCTTTATTGATTCAAAACATTCTAACAATCTCACCTTTGCCTTTGCCAGGACATCCCCTTCTTCAAATACTACAATATCCCAATCAACTTTATCATAAGCATCATAAGGGTCATCTTTGCGCACATCTATGGCAATACCTGATGCCCGGGCAGTTGGTCCCAAAACCCCATATGCAATTGCATCTTCTTTTTTCAGAATACCAACACCTTCAAGCCTTGCCCGAATAACCGGGTCATCAAGAATCGCATTTGTAAACATCTTTGTCTTCTCTTCAAGTAGATTTAAATACTCTTCAATCTTTGGATAATCTTCAGGCAGGATATCCCTTCTTGCACCACCGACTTTGTTAATTGCATAGTGATTTCTATTACCCATAATCAATTCAAATAGATCAAGCAGTGGTTCACGATAACGCCATACCCACATCCAGACTGTATTATATCCAATGAAATGTCCGGCAAGTCCAAGCCATAGATAATGGGAATGAATCCTTTCCAGTTCACCTATGATTGTCCTTATGTATTGTGCCCGGGGCGGTGGTTTAATACCACAAATATCTTCAACCGCAAGACAATATGCATAAGGATGGGAGTCAGAACATATACCACAGATTCTTTCCACTAAAAATGGAACCTGGTCAAATGTCATCGTCTGGGCAATATATTCATGTCCACGATGGTTATAACCGATGTTGATCTCTAAATCCACAACTTTCTCACCTTCAACAATCAACTTAAAAAACTCCGGCTCTTCCTGGAGTGGATGATAAGGACCGATGGGAACTACTCTATATTTCGGATTGCGAATTGCGGATTGCGGATTTTTTCCTTCAAGTTTCGGATTTTTATCACTCATAATCTCTCCTCAATGGATAGGTATTTTCAGGCCAATCTTCTGCAGTAAGAAGTGGAATGAGATTGGGATGACCAGCAAAATCAACACCAAGGAGTTCATGTATCTCCCTTTCAATCCAGTTTGCAGCAGGAAGAAAATCAGCAAGGCTTTTTATCTTTGGCTCATCTTTGGGCACGACGGTCTTTATGTTGTAATATGTTCCTGAAGGGTCATGGGAAAAATGGTAAATTATCTCAATCCCATCACGTGTATCAATACCGGTCATAATTGACAATCTACATTTTAATTCTTTGAAAAGATATTGAGCAAACTCATAAACCTTATCACGACTTATTCTAATATATGTCCGCCTTGGCGAATGTATCTTTATCTCAACTTCCGGGAATCTCTTTTTAATTCCATCCAATATTTCTTCTGAATATTCTTTCTTCATATTATCCTCTATTTATTTGTGTATTTATTTGTGCGATAAATCGCACCGCTATAATTTTATCTGTTATCACAAAATTCAGGGATAAACATTTTTTCCGATTTCGGATTTCTAATTTAGAATTTAGCTTCATTATAGCCTCTTCAATGCCTTTACAACACCCATTATTATCGCCTCAGGTTTAGGTGGACAGCCAGGTATATAAACATCAACAGGCAGATGTTTATCATAAGGTCCAACGACATTATAGGATTTCTCAAACATATGGCAGTGGCAGGTGCAGGTGCCAACACCAATGACAAGGCAGGGTTTGGGGGTTTGTTCATAAACCCTTAAGACCCTTGGTAGACTCTTTCTATTCAGCACCCCGGTCACCAGGAGCGCATCAGCATGCCTTGGTGAACCAACAAGGACAATGCCAAATCTTTCCACATCCCATCTCGGGGTTAAAACATCAAGTATCTCAATATCACAGTTATTACAAGATGCAGCAGCAACATGGAATACCCAGGGTGACTTTTTCAGTCCCCAGAGTTTAAGATTCCCCATTGATTGCATCCTTATCTGGTCTATTTGGTCTTTCTGGTCTGTCTGCTTTATTTTTTCCCATCCCTTCTTCACCCCTTTTCACCCTTATTCTCCCTTCTTCACCCCTTCTCGTTAGCCCTTTCATAATCTATTTATCGCCAGGACCAATCCAATGATTGAAAGGATACCCATAAATATCCAGAAGAATTTCAATGCCTGGTCAATCCGTAATCTTGGATTGGTATTTTTAATCAAAATTATCAAGACTATTATCAGAAGGTATTTTAAAATAGCCCACCAATCTCCAATCCCACCCCACAAAAGAGAAAGCATAAATACCGGTAATAGAAACAACATCATTGCCCTTGTAATCTTATATATCGCCAGGGCAACACCTGAATATTCAATATAAGGTCCTGCCATAATCTCCTGTTCTGCCTCAGGAATATCAAATGGAACAAATCCTAACTTTGCCTGTATCACGAGTAAAAATATTATCGCAAATATTATTCCGGAAATTGAATACAAAAACGGTCCATTGACTCTTTGCAGATACACTATCTCACCAAATTTTATTGTTCCACCTGACTTCAAAACAATCCCGGCAATGACTATTAAAAATGGCAATTCATAGGCAAAATACTGGGTCATCTCCCTTGAGGCGCCAACACTTGCCAGAGGATTCTTAGAAGCAGAACCACCTATGATAACACCGATTGGTGGCAGGGCAAGCAAATAGACCATCACAATCAAATCACCGGCAAAAGAACTCTCCGGATAAAAATTCATGGTGAATAGCATAACCGAGAGGATTGACATTGAAATCAATCCCAAAAGAGGTCCAAGATAGAAAAGGGTCTTTGATGCACCTTCAGGAATAATTGTCTCCTTGATCAATAATTTTAAGAAATCAGCATATGGTTGATACCAGGGCGGACCAACCCTCATCTGCACCCGTGCGCTGACCTTGCGGTCAATCCAGGTTAAAAACATACCGATTATTGCCGTAAATAAAAAGCCCGGGAAGATAAAGTAATTGAATATAATCTTAATAATTGCCATCACCTTCTCCTCACAAATGCATCCTTTGAAACCATTCTTACACCAATCTCCATCTTCTTTATCTCTTCTTCTTCAAGGAACTTTAAAGCACCAGATGAACAGGCTGATACACATCTTGGTCCATCTTTACGGTCCTTACAGAGATTACATTTCTGTGATATATGACGAACAAGTGGTGCATCTATTACACCAAAAGGACAGGCATAGACACAACTTTTGCATCCAATACATTTGAAAGATGATCTCACTACGATTCCGGTTTCTTCATCACGGGTGATCGCCTCAACCGGACAAGAGGCAAGGCATAACGCTTCTTTACAGTGTTTGCACGCCAATGGTAGATATGCCACACCCTCAATATCGCCATGTCTTATCCTTGCTTCACCCTTGAATGCAACCTTGCAGGCTGATTCGCAAGACCTGCATCCACAACATAGATCAAGGTCCAGTACTATTCTTCTTGCCATATCTTCACCTCGGTTGGGACGAAATTCACAATTTGCTCTACAATTTCATATCCAAATAGACCACGCACATCTGGTGTTTCAGGCTGGGTGTAAACTGCGCCCTTTGGAACTTCATTCGTTATCTTGACCCGCAATTTTGCTCTGCCCCATTTTGATTCAATATCTACAAATTCATTCTGTTTAATCCCCAATTCACCTGCATTCATCGGATTTATTTTCAAGACTGGATGGTCAAGAAGACCTAAGTAGTAATATGCAACCTTTTCACCAAATAATTTAAAATATCCTTCTTTCTTTTCAACAGAATGTTCTGCTAACTTCTTTGCCCCGGACTTTATATCAATCTTGACTTCTTTCTTTTCTATATTTGAATCCTCAAAACCAAAGATATTTAATATTTCCTTAATATCCTTTGCCCCGCTTGCCGGTTTGATCTCACCACTAATACCCTTTTTACCACTCATTGTCATAATGGTTCCTGATTTTTCAATGTTCAATGCAGAGGGGAATTGCACAAAATCTTTGAAACGCAGACATGATGTAGCATAGACCTTCACGCCCGATATTTCTTTTGAGAGTTGCGGATAATAGAATGGGAATAGTTCACCAAAATTTATGATATATTTTATCCTGCCGCTCTTTATCAACTCAAATACCTTTCCAAAAAATGGAAAATCATAATAGTGAACAAATTCAAATATGGGTAAAACCTTCTTCTTAGAATCCATAGCAAATCTCTTTACACCCTCAATAATTATCTGCGGCTCATAACAGTGGGCAATAGGCATTGAAATGATAAAAAGACCATTTTCTGCAGATTTAAAATCTTTTGAAATTCCTTCAATCGTCTTTTCCGTGATACCTGTCAAATCAAAAGCATTTATCCCTGAGGGTATCTCATCTGCAAGTTTCAGAATCAATATTCCTTCAGTTCCAGGTCTAACCATAAGAAAATCTGTAGCAAAGTATGAAGTATGTGTCTTTATTGAATCTATAACTACAAGACGATGTCTTCTATCACTCAATTTCCAGTCTATCAAATTCTTTGAAATCATCGGTGAGTAATTGAAGACATCGCCTAAAACGATTATCATCTGTGATTTTTCTATCTCTTCAAGTGAAACCGGAGATTTTTCATCAATAAATCCTCTTAATAATGCCTCGGGCTCAAGATATGTGGATGCAATATTATTTATTTTGTATTTTTTGCAGAAACCAATGATTGCAGATTCTTCTTCTATTGTCACATTTCTATCAATCGTCACTGCAATTGAATCTGGTACTTTTAAAACTTCCTGTAAATTATCTTTAACAAATTCCCAGTCTTTATATTTACCCTCTTCTACAGGAACACACAATCTTTTTGGATGGTTCAGATACAAAACAGAACCACTTCCCCTTGGACAGAGCCTCCCCTGATTTGGTGTATCTTTCAAATACTCTACACCTTTTATTCCAAAATCATCAAAAACAATCCCGAGTTCGCAACCAAAACTGCAGAAAGGACATAAGGTCTTTATCACCATATAATCAACCTTGAGTAGTTTTATTAAATCCGAAACCCGAAATCCGAAATCCGAAACAATCTCTAAATTCAAATTTCAAATTTCCCAAACTTATCCAATAATGTTTTAATTTTTGGTATTTGGTAATTGGAATTTGTTTCGGATTCAGTGCTTCGAATTTAGAATTTAAAGTTTTCATAGGAAAGGATCCTCTATATCCTTAACATCCTTCCAGGTCAGCACTGGTCCATCCTTGCATACATAAAATCTGCCAACCCGGCAGTGATTACATTTTCCAATGCCGCACGACATATTCTTTTCCATAGAGAGATATATATTTGAATCTTTAAATTCTGCATCAATAAGCCTCTGGGTCGTAAATTTCATCATCAAAGGCGGTCCACACACAATGGCTGGCGTTGTCTTCACATCCACTGGAATTTCATCAAGGATTGTAGTAACAACACCCACACGTCCTTTCCATTCATCATCACCAACATCAACTGTCAACAAAATATCAACCTTATTTAGTTTCTGCCATTCAGGTATTAGATATTTATAGACAATATCTTTCGGTGTCCTTGCACCATATCTGATATATATCTTTTTGTAATCCTTTATATTTTCTACCAGTGCAAGGAATAATGCACGAAGTGGTGCAAAACCAACACCACCCCCAATGATAAATACATCTTTTTTCTTAAATTCATTTAATGGATATGGTTTTCCAAATGGACCACGCACTCCGACTAAATCACCTTCTTTTAATTCAAACAATTTCTGGGTGACCCGTCCCACCTTCATTATTGTAAATTCTAAATCCTTTGCATAAGGGGATGAAGAAGGGGTAAAAGGTGCCTCACCCACACCCAGTACAGTCAACTCAGCGAATTGTCCTGCTTCAAAGTCTATGGGTTTGCCATCAAGAATAAATGTGCTTATTGTTGGTGTCTCAGGGATTATCTTTTTGATCTTTGTCAATATCGGTTCATACGGATTCATAGTTTGTTGAGAATCTCCCTTATATCAATCTTTGCCGAACATCCTGAATAGCATCTTCCACAGCCCGAGCAGGCAAAGATTTTCTCATATTGGTAAAAATAGTTAAACTTACACTGAAATCTATTCCAGAATCTTTGATCAATACGACTGCGCGGATTCGCACCACCACCAACCCGTGCATAGGCAGCATAATAACAGGCATCCCATACCCTTAACCTTTCAACATCATCACCCTTTTTATAATCGCTCACTAAAAAACAATAACAGGTGGGGCAACAAAATAGACAGGAAAAACACTCAACACATTCATTACGAGCATTTCTTATCGTATTCTTGTCTGCCTTTTCAACGAGTTCATAAACTTTTTCTTTCATTCTCTTTTTGTTTATAGCCTCAAGTCTTTCAATTGCCTTTTTTCTGATAATATCTCTCTCATTCATATCCTCATTATCTGGTTCCACAAAAAGGTCCTTATTTTCATTTATCAGATTCTGCCCTTTTTCTGAAAATACCTCAAACAAATATCCGGATTTTACAACCGTGATATTCAAATCACTCAGTCCATCTGGATAGGGTTTTAAGCCCACAAAATTACAAAAACAGGTATCCTGTGGTTCTGGACAATCAGCAGAAATTATTAATATATTCTCCCTTCTTTCCTTATATATATTATCTACAGGTTCCCACTTTAAAAATACACGGTCATATACTTCTATCCCTCTTAAATCGCAATTTTTAACACCCATAAGCACAATCGAATCGGTTCTCAATTTTCTTTTTGCCGGGAAACGGGCAACAATCTCCCTTGTTGGAAAAAAGAAGTGTTTGATATTCTGGGCAGTCCTGACCCTGTTAAAATCAGGCAAAAATGCCTTTTCAGGGTCATATTCAACAATGTGTGATTTACCATTCTCAACAAAGGGTAGAAAAAGATTCACCCTAACACATAATCTCCTGACAAACTCTGAAAAATCTTTAGAGGGGAGCAAAAATAATTTCATAAGACCAACATTATATCTAAAATAGAGAAAAAGTCAACAATAAATTGTCGTTACAAAAACATATTGTAAATATATATTCCGGTGAAGTACAGTAAAAGAATTGCAGGAATTGTGAGCCTTGACTTTTTCAATTGGGCAGATATAATTCACATTCAAGGAGGCAAAATGAAAAAATTTCTTGTGTTGTTTCTATTGGTTATTACATCAGGAATATGCCAGAATCTCCTGCCCAATCCTGGCTTTGAAAACTGGACTGGCGGTATGCCTGATAATTGGTTTAAAGATGATTCAATCCTGGTCTATCAGGAAGATGTTATTGTGCATTCGGGTAATTTTAGTGTCAAGGATAGTTTGATCACACAAAATCAGGATATTGCCGATTTTACCTCTGCCCGATTTGCAGTCAGTGCCAATACCCAGTACACATTTTCAGTCTGGATATATGACAATGACCCCGCAGGAAGGTTAAGACAAGCAATTGCCTGGCGGGTTGGTGGAACCTGGTCCAATGTCTATTCAAATACATATTCTGCGAATTCAGCGAATTGGCAGCAACTTATTCTCACTGCAACTTCACCAAATGGCGCGGATTCTGCCTATGTTTTTGCTCGTGCCTATGATAGTGCTGCTGCCTGGGACGGCGGTGCGGTATTCTATATTGACGACGCATCATTCACTCCTCCTGCAACCCAGGCACCGGTTATCGTCCGCTTCTGGCATAAACCTACGAATCCCGATGCTGGAACACCTATAAATGTATATGCCAAGGTGAGTGATGATGGCGCTATCGTTGCTGACACTCTTTATTATGGCGTAAATAATCTCAGCAGTCCAGTCAGAACCACCCACAGCTCAGTGAGCAATGATACATTTAGATTCCAAATTTCCGGGCAATTTGCCGGTGATACAATCTTCTATTATTTAAGATTCACTGATAACGACAATCTAACCACATTTTCTGATACCAATGCATTTTATGTAGGAAAATTGCATGTCTACATAAATGAAATCTATTACGATGCTCCAGGAACTGACTCAGGATGTTATATTGAACTATTTGGGCAAGAAAATATGAACCTTGATGGTTTCACACTCGTAGGTGTTAATGGCAATGGTGGTGCTGACTATGACACAATAATCCTCGGAGGATTTTCCATACCTTCGGATGGCTTTTTTGTTATTGCCCAGAATTCCTGGGTGCCAAATGCAGACCTGGTTGACCCTGGAGCTGACCTGCAGAATGGTCCAGATAACTTAGAATTGAGATTCAACCGTATCACAATAGATGCCCTCGGATACGGAATACTTGATGGCTGGATATTTACTGGTGAATGGCTACCCGCACCTGATGTTGTTGCTGGACATTGCCTTGGTCGGTATCCTGATGGAAACGACACTGATGACAACTTCACTGATTTCCATGACTATGATACACTGACACCTGGAACACCAAATCCAGGAGTGGGTATTGCCGAGAATAGAAGCGATTCATCTCATAAAATCATCCTGAAAAACCCTGTCCGCTCAGGAATAAGACTCAATCAAATATTTGAAACAGAATTGTCGCATCCTGTGCTAATTTACAATATCGCAGGACAGATTGTCCAAAAAATAGAAGATAATTCAGCGCGCTTGAATTTGCCCGCAGGAATCTATTTTCTAAAGATTGATACAAATCAAGAAAATGTCTTCAAGATTATCGTGCTGAGATAGTTTATATTAGAAACTCTGGGCAGATATAATAATTCCGCCGGTTAATTTTTTGTCCTGTCTTGAATAGATAACTCCAAGTCTCAATTTTGATGTGCCAAGGTTGAGCCCTGCATTCCAGTGCCAATCCGAATCTGACAAAAAATTGACCTTTATGCCATAAGTCGGACTGATGGTAAATCCAAAAAGATAATCAGTAGAATCGTCAATTCCTTCATAGACCAGTTCACCTGCAAGGGTTAGAATACCACCGCCAATCTTAATTCCTGCCCCGCCATGCACGTATTTCTTTGTACCAAGTGTTGATGTACAGCCGAAATTTAGATACCTACCTATAGCGCAAATCAATCCAATAATATTTTCAGTAGTATCCCCAAACTGTCGGGCATAGCCCACGGAAAAAGCCCCTGGAAATTTGATCCCTGCGCCCAACTCATATATGGTATTAGTATCCCTACGGGAAACACCAAAACCCAGATTTCCCAATGTCATTCCACTGCTCAATGATTTAGAACTGTAAGCAAAGAATAGTTCAGCACCCCTGCCTATGCCAATGCCAGCAGGGTTACTTAGCACGCTGATTGAACGAAATGGTAAAGGCACAAAATTTGCTTCATTGAATGGGTTAATCGAGAAAAAAAATAATAGTATCGCCATTAACTATTATATGCAAAAGCAGAGATAAATCAATCTAAATTTCATCATGGTGGATAACCAACTCTTTCTAAGAAATTATCACGGTATGACAGGTTTGGAATCAAAAAGAAAAACATCGTGTTGTAGAATCCTAATTGGGGTGCAACAAGGATTATACGCCGCAGGATTGAATCCCAGGAATAAAAGCCATCCCGCAGAAATTCCAACCAATTATATAGCTCATTTTGATTAATCCCATCAAGTCTTACAACCGGCATCCAGCGGTCATAAAGTGAAAGGTCTTTATTCATCCTTTTGCTCTTCTCTAATATTCTATAAGTCTGGGTTAATGGCAATGGTGTCCGCACTGCTATTTCAACAAAATCAATCTTGATATCTATCAAAAACTTCAAAAGATCCCTGTAAAACCGAGATGTCTCATCATCGTAGCCCACCATGAGTTTCACCCCTGCGCTCATTCTGCTGCTGTGGATCATATTTATTTCATGTTCTTTTTCTCTGACGAATTCAGGATTATATATATCCTTCGCAAGGTTCACACCAAGCCAGTCTTCTTTAAGATAAATGATTCGTACACCATGTTCTTTGAAGAAATTCATTATTTTCTTATGCCTGAAAACCGAACCCTTAGTCTGAAAAATCCACATCTTCTTCATTCTCCAGCAGCGACTTAAGATCTCACACGCATAATCAAGATTATGCAAGAAATCATCATCCATAATATAGATCATTTTTCGCGTAAGATTCATCACCTCCTGTGCAACTTCTTCCGGTTTCCACAGGTAATTCCGGCTGTGAATGATACTTTCATAGCAATAGTCTTTAAATTCAGCACTGCAGGAACAGCCATAAGAAGTCCTCAATTGTGAAATAATCGGAGTGAGCCCATATTTCCTTTCAAATTCACGTTGGGTTTTGAAACTTATCGGTGCCTCACCAGCTTCATACACATCAGCAAGAGCTCCCCTTTCATAGTCCTTCAGAATTTCATCCCAGACAGCAGTTATATCACCCCGTACTACTACATCAAAGTGCTTTTTTGCTTCACTCAAAAACAATGAAGGATACACACCATACGCAATAGTCTTAACCTTTTTCTCACGCCACTTCTGAACTTGAGTTTGGACATAGTAGGCAAGAGTTAATGGCACAGGAAAAACCACTAAATCTGGAACAACCTGGGGTGTCTCTTCCACGCGTTCATCAAAATAATAGAAATGATGATTTTTTGAAAGATGGGCAATACGCATCGCATCATAATTGGGGCGTCTAAAAAAAGCACTCCCTTTTATCGCAATGAGTGGTTCAAATCTTCTTGCTGACGATACCGCATAATAAAACAAAATTTTCATCTTGTAAGGTCATTGAAAGTAACATAAATGATGAGCAACAATATTATTGTAAATCCAATTTGCTGGATGACAAATCTTGTTTTTTTACTGAACCGCTTCTGCCTGATCCCTTCAATTATTGCAATGACTATGTGACCACCGTCAAGCGCAGGGATTGGAAATAGATTCACCAAACCAAGATTTATTGAAATGACACTCAGAAGACTGAGCAGATTCTCAATACCCCAGCGTGCAGATTCGCCAGTCAATTTTGCAATAGCAATTGGACCACCGAGCGCCTTGCGGGAGATTTCACCGATGATTAACTGGTACAAAGTCTTGAGTGTCAGGTATATGAGCTCAATTGAGCGACTTACTGCCATCATAATTGCCCTCAGAGGTTCAATATGTATCTTTCTTAGAGGCATTACAATTCCAATCTGTCCAATCGTATCTTTGAGCAGTGGATCATAATATGGTAACGGTGTGACAATTGCAGATTTTAATTCACGGTTGTGTAGCCATTCAATTTTCAAGGGAATATTTTTTGATTTGCGCACCTTTGCTACAAATTCTTCCCAGGTTTCTACGTTCTCACCATCTATTCGTATAATGCTATCATTGTTTGCCATACCTGCCCTATGTGCTGGTCCTCCTACTTTCAGAGAACCAACAAGTGGCGGAACATATGGACTGAGAACGAGCGAATCAAGGTTTATGGTAATATTCTTCTCCACAATTGAATCACCCCGTTTCAATACAATATTAACAGGTTTATTTTGAAATACTACTATTGCGTTCTCCAGTTCATCCCACGAATGTAGCACTTTGCCACTTATTGAAATAAGCGAATCCCCGTGTATAAATCCAATTCTCTCTGCATAACTTTCTTTAGCTACCGTTATTCTCAGGTAGGGATTGACATAGATTCCCCAAAAACCATAAACAATTATCAAAACGATTACTGCGGAAATGATATTGAAAAGGGGACCACTCAAGACAACGAGTACCCGGTGAAGAAGCGGTGCGTCATAAAAACCCTTTACAGGAGCAACATTTTCAGTGGTTGAAGTTTCTTGCTCATCACGCTTCTGTTTTGTAAATGGCACTTCAACATCTTCTTCTCCTACCATCTTAACATAACCACCAACAGGCACATAAGCAATTCTAAAATCCGTTTCACCTATTTTTCTTCTAATTAAAGGTGGTCCAAAACCAATTGAAAATTTTTCTACGGGAATGCCAAATATCTTTGCAAAAAGAAAATGTCCAAACTCATGAATTGTTATAGAAAAACCAAGAATGAAAAGAAAGGCAATAATTGTTATCAGAATCAATGTACCCCCTTATTTTCTATCTCTTCCTTCACAAATTCTTTCGCCCACATTTCAGCACGAACATAATCTTCAATATTTCCTGCGCAGGGTTTATGCCTTGCCATTGCCTTTTTAATAACCACAGGAATATCTTGGAATTTCAATTTGTCTCCTAAAAAAGCATGGACTGCTGCCTCATTTGCACCATTAAGTACAGCAGGCATACTCTTTCCAATTTCAAGTGCTTGATAAGCAAAATTGATGCTGGGAAATTTTTCATAATCCGGAGCCAAAAAAGTGAGTTTTCTGACCTTATCAAGCTCTATTGATTTGACCAGAGAATGCCGCCTTTCCGGTGTAGTTAGCGCATATTGTATCGGCAATTTCATATCTGGTAGAGAAAACTGTCCCAATATTGTACCGTCAACAAACTGAACAAGCGAATGACAGATTGCCTCAGGATGAATCACGACCTTTATTTTTTCTCCAGAAACGTCAAACAAGTGATGGGCTTCAATAATCTCCAGGGCTTTGTTCATCATTGTTGCTGAATCAACCGTAATCTTTTTACCCATGTTCCACACGGGATGCCTCAAAACATCTGACTTGTTAACTTTTCTCAGGGATTTCTTCAAAAACGGACCTCCACTTGCCGTAAGGATAATTCTATCAAGTTCAGAGACATTTCTTCCTTCAAGACATTGATAGACTGCAGAATGTTCACTGTCAACCGGTATCAATTCAGCCCTGTTCTTTCTGACTTCTTTCATCACAATTTCACCAAAACTCACAAGTATTTCCTTGGTTGCGAGACAGATGCGTATCCTTCTTTTTATCGCCTCAAGAATAGCGTATATTCCAATTGCTCTGGAAAAAGCACAAACAAGAATATCACTATCTGATTCTGCAACCATTTTCAGTAGACCATCTTCACCGCACAATACCTTTGTTTTATTCAAATTCTTTTCAATGTTTGCATAATATCTTTCATTTACTATTGTAACATACCGGGGTCTAAATATCTTTGCCTGCTGGATCAGTGACCTGTAATTCGAGAATGTCGCAAGCCCAATGACCTTATAATCTTTCAAATTCTTAAGGACTTCAATTGTATTATGACCGATTGAACCAGTAGAACCAAAAATTAATACTTTCTTCATTTGAAATATTCCAGAAATTTCAGGTCCTGTTTTGTTGTAATTTTTATGTTTCGGTCATCACCATTGAAAACGAACACTGGTATGCCCATGGATTCTACAATCGCTGCCTCATCAGTAAACTCAGTTCCAAAATCAATCCTTTCATAAGCCTTTTTTAAGCAGTTAATATCAAAAAACTGCGGGGTTTGTATCGCGTAGGGAGAAATCCTGGGTACAGTAACAACAACCTTCTGATTCTTTACAAGTTTTACGGTGTCAAAAATGGGCATTCCAAAAATAACTGCCCTGTATCGCTGGCACAGTCTTATCCCCCGGGTTATCATTCCTTGTGAAACAAATGGTCGGACTGCATCATGAACAATGACGATTCCGCGCTGATTCGCTATTGCCTTCATACCATTAAAAACTGAATCCTGTCTTCTTTTGCCGCCGGAAACGATTGCACAAATTTTCTTGAGTCTGTAATCTCTCATTAGTTTCTCTGTTTTCCGCATCATATTTTGCGGCACAACAAGGATAATTGAATCAACAAGTCTGTTTTTTTCAAAATGTTCAGCAGTGTAGATCAGAAGCGGTTTACTTTTAAACTTAACAAACTGTTTCAAACCACCAAAACGTCTTCCCTTTCCAGCACCAACGATGATTGCAAAAACCTTCACACACAAATATAACCAGAATACGACAAAAGTCAACAGGCTTAAGACTTATAAACCATGCTTGACTTGATAAAAAAAGTTTGTATTATATACTGTGCTACTAATTTTCATACTTCTGAATACTTCACGTATAATTATAACCGAAGTAATGTCCAATGTAGAAGGACCAGAAAATCCCTACGGGGATAGAAATGAATTTGTGGAGATTTATAATCTGAGTTCAGATACGATTGACTTGAGCCTTTATTTTATTTCTGATTTTGATGCAAATCCAGATGAAATTTGTGCCTGGGACAATGAATCAATTCTGATTAAATATCCGGATGTTCGTATTCATTCAACACTCATTTATCCGGCTTCTTATGCCCTTATCCTTGACAGAGAATATATTGTACCTGATTCAGTGAACTGCCAGCCCTACAGCATAGCTCCTGGAACATTGGTCTTAACAACCGATGATACATCTATAGGGAATGAACTTGCCTCCAACGACCCTTTAATAATTTTTTCTCCGGCTGACGCCTGCACAACATCTTTTGGTACACCGAATTCAGAAGATAATTTCCCATCTGATCCAGGAGATGGAATATCCTGGGAGCGTATTGATCTCTATTTAACTGACACAATAACTAACTGGCATCCCTGTATCGCTTCAACAGGATGCACTCCGGGTTACGAAAATAGTGTGACAAACGCCTTTGACCTCGCTCTAAATGAAAATCTCATTAGTTCTATTCCTGCAAAGATTGCAACCGGCGAAGATGCCAATCTATGCATCGGAATAATCAATGCGGGTCTAAGACCGACTGTAGATTACAATCTATCCATCTTTGATGACAAAAATTGTGACAGCATACTTGAAACATCTGAGCTATTAGCCAATATTCCTGGTGAACTTGTGGGCGCATTTGACACAGTATTTTTATACTGGAAATACAACAAGCCAGCCCAGGGAGAACACCTTCTTGGATTTAAAATAGACTTTGATGAAGATAAAAATCTTGCTAATAATACCGCATTCAAAAATTTACAGGTCCTGGGTAAGATCGGCGAATTATGCCTTACACCTGCAATATTCACTCCTGATGGTGATGGTAAGAATGATAATCTCCAGATTGATTACCGATTACCTGAATCCGGTGGTGAACTAACAATATCAATCTACAATTCTCGAGGAATAAAAATATGCGACCTATGTCGCAAAAAATTCGTGAACGGAGATAAAGGAACTCTTTACTGGAATGTAGAAACTGCAAAAGAAAAAATCTCTACGGGAATGTATGTCGTATACCTTGAATATTCTTATCGCAACAAAATAACAAAAGCAAAAAAAACTGCGGTTCTTGCACGATAACTGGCGCACTCTTGACTTTATTTTTCACACGAATAGAATAATATATGGCGTTTGACAGAATAGGAATTGTCATTCCATCTTACAATGCAGAGAAGACCATAGGTGGGATTGTAAAGAACTTATTGGAAATGGGATTTGATAGAAAGAAAATAATTGTTATTGATGATGGATCAAAGGATAATACTTATTTGTCAGCAAAAGATTATGGGATTGAAGTTTTAAGAAGCGAAAAAAACACAGGCAAAGGTGCTGCATTGAACTCAGGATTTCAATACGCAATGGCAAAGGGATTACAATGGGTTATTACAATGGATGCAGATGGTCAACATCAGGTCTCTGAAGTGAGAAAATTTCTTAAGTTCACTGAAGACTATGACCTGATAATTGGAGTGCGTTTGAAAAATTCGCCAGATATGCCCTTTTTGAGAATGTTAGTCAATCGCATTACATCCCTGGTGATTTCTTTATTGAGTAAAAAGTACATTCCGGATGTGCAGTCTGGTTATCGACTCATAAATCTAAAGATATTTGATACGATAGAACTAAAGACCAAAAATTTCCAGACAGAATCAGAACTTGTCTATCGTGCGATAAGAAATGGATTCCGTATTGGTTTTGTGCCAATAACAACTCTTTATAATAGTGAAAAAAGTTATATTATGCCGATAATTGATACATTAAGATTTGTCAATATGGCAGTAAGGTTTTTATGGGTTTAATATTATTAACAAACGACGATGGCTATGATGCTGCAGGGTTGCAGGCACTTTATAAAGAACTAAAAAATAAAAAGTTTGAAGTCTTTGTATCAGCACCCCGTTTTCAACAGAGTGGTTCAAGTCATTCTTTGACCTTACGCAGACCCATAAGGGTAGAACAATTAAAGAAAGATTTTTTTGTTATTGATGGTACTCCAACCGACTGTGTTTTGCTTGCCTATCACGACCTTGTTCGCAATAAAGAGATTGAAATGGTCGTCTCTGGTATAAACCATGGACCCAATATGGGAAGTGATGTATTCTATTCAGGAACAGTCGCTGCAGCGCTCCAGGCTGGCACACTGGGCATAAGAAAGGCACTTGCACTGTCGCTTTCTGGTGAAAGTTACAGCAATTTTGATGGTGCGATTAGATACTCAATAAATTTAATACAACGACTGGTTAACAAAGATGTTGGCAATTTCATTCTCAATGTAAACATTCCAGAAAAAGAGATAAAAGGTGAAAAAGTCACAAGGATGGGCAGAAGAATCTACCGGGACAAAGTTTTAAGAGATATAGAACAGAATGGCGTAATGTATAGTGTGATTGATGGCGTTCTTGATTACCATGTTGATGCTGATACTGATTTTGAAGCAGTAGACAAAAAATATGTCTCAATCACACCCTTAAAACTTGACCTTACGGACAATGGGAAGATGGAGAATTTAAAACAAATCCTTAAAATTTAACAAAACTCATTCACTACTCTCTATAATCTGGACAACAATTTTTCTTGAACTTCTTGGACCATCAAATTCACAGAACATTATTGACTGCCAGGTGCCTAAAACCATTCTGCCATCTCTTAATGGTATTGTTAAACTTGAACCAACTATTGCACTACGGATATGGGCAGAGGCATTACGGTCAATATGGTCATGGAGATAATCTGCCCTTTTTGGTATTGCCCGCTCAAGGGCATTCAAAAAGTCTGTCTTGATATTCGGGTCAGCACTTTCATTTAAGATTATGCCCGCAGTGGCATGGGGAATGAAGATATGAACAAGACCATTTTTTATCTTTGAACCAGAGACAATTTTTTCAATCTCATCACTAATATCAATCAACTCTTCACTCTTATTCGTTGAAATCGCAAACTCATAAAAAGGCATAATTAAATTTACTCAGAATATTAAAATTTTCAAGTATCAGAATAATATGATGCTCAAATTCATTCTAACATTCTAACATGTTAGAATACTAAAATGCTAATATCTTGACCTGCAGTTTTTATTGTTGACTATGGTTAATAATTTGATATAATGATTTGCAATGGCATCTTATGTTTTAATACTGACCTTGATACTTTCGTGCAATCCATTTTTTGAACAACTGGTTAATAGAATTCGTCATACAAATATAACTAAGGCTGATTCATTATGGAAAATGTATTTGGAAAGTTTGAAGCAAGAGAATAGATTTACAGAACATCCTGCCCAGATAGGCGCACCAGATAACATTAAAGATTATGAAATAAGATTTGCAAATAATGAAATTTCAGAGGCAGAGTTCGCTTTTTTTATTGGCCGCGAGTTTGCAAAGGATGCACAACCAATGGAATCTGAGTGGTTTTTGAACAAGTCAGAATCTTTGGGTTATATTTGTGCAGAGACATATTTAATGCGAGCATTAAATTATGAAAATGAATGGAACAATTGTCTCCATTATGATGAAGACCTTTCTGACCCTCGTCTATCATTTTACGAGAAAAAATGGCGTGAAAATTTGGAAAAATTTATTACAATTTCCGATGATAGCCTTGCAATAGATGATTCACGGCTAAGGTTGACATGTATATATTGGCCTTTTAGAACTCCAATTTATGTTAACGAATTCGCTCCGGTAGTAATCAAAAACTTAGAAGAATTTATAGACAAATATCCAAAAAGCAAAGTGATTGAAAATGCCTATGAACGGCTGATCTGGTGGCTGAGTGAAACAAGACAATTTGCAAAGTTAAAGAATGTTTGTTTGAATTTTCTAAAAAAATATCCTATATCTACGATAAAGGAATATATGAAAATATGGCTTGGGATAAGTTATTTAGAAACGACGGATACTTTGCGGGCAAGACAGGTCCTTATGGCTGTAAAGACCGATTCATTGCCTCAGTTAGTATATCCTGGTTGGGGGAAACCCTACATAATAGAATTCTATGAAAATAGGTTATTAAATATAAAGTGAAGTAAAATAAAATTTTTGATTTTGTCGGCATTGGAAACACCTTCCACATCTATTGAATCTTTATTGTAATAATCATTTAAATATTTAGGTTTTTTATACATCACGCATATTGACTTTCCAATTTTTTAATGTATAATATACTTGGTTTAGTTGAATCGGCTATGAACAGAAAATATAATAATCCACCAATAATTGAGGCTGTTTGCGAATTCCGTTTGCCTCCTGAAACCAAATGGGATTTAACTATTCCAGGACTCTTATATGAAAAGTTGAGAAACACATTTCCATGCAAAGAACAGCGTTTATTCCAGGAGGTAGAGTTAAAGAAAAATTCACAAGGTGTGGAGCAGTTAGTTCATACAAGAGAAAGGGCAATTTTTTTGACGGAAGATAGGCGGTCATTTATCCAGGTAGGATTGCGTCTTTTAGCGGTAAATTGTTTAAAATCTTATCCGAGATGGAACATCTTCAAACGTCACATTGAGAGAGCATTTAAAGCACTTCTGGAAACGGTTGAAATTAGAAGGATATATAGAATAGGGTTACGCTATATCAATCGGATTGAAATTACCAATCCAGGTCCTTCCTTTGAATTGGCAGACTATTTTGATTTCAGACCTTTTTTAGGAGAAAAATTACCAAAGGATATCTCGGGATTTGCAATCAGATGTGTTCTACCTTTTCCAAAAATAGAAGCAGAATGTAATTTGCAATTAACCACAGCAGTACAGGAAAAACCCGGCAACCGCGCATTCATTTTAGACCTGGACTATTATCCTTCTCAATTACAAACCATAGCAAGCAATGATGCATTAGCATGGATAGAAGAAGCTCATGAAAAAATCGTAGAGATATTTGAAGGATGCATAACTGATAAATTAAGGCAACAATTCGGTGAGGTAAAATAGATGACAACCGTTTCAACTGCCTCTTCTGAAATATATAAATACTCAACCAGTAAAACAACATATGAACAAGTATCGCATGAACCCACAGAACCCTACACATACAATGCCCCTCACACTGTTTGGCCTTTATCTTGTGAGCAAAATTTGGAACACGCCGTGTTAGATTTTGAATCAATAACTTCGATACTTTATAATATTACAGCACTACAAAAAAGCTCAGCTATAAGTACTGGCATTGAAAATCTTTTCAATTTATTGGTATCAACGAAAATATCTATTCCAGAACCAGCTGAAGTTCGCAATTATTTATTGGTTTATCCGGATATGATAAACATTCTTCTGCCTGTTTTTAATAAAATAACTGAAAAGTTTAATACTTCAGCTCAAATTTCTCTTGAAGTCTACGAAGACCCTGAAATTAATGATAAGTATTTAACTGCATATATCCGTCAGGAAACATATAACGAAAATATTATGGATTTAATTGACGAAATATCCTCTGAATGTGAAAGCCTGCTTGCTAATAGCACTGGCTGGCTACTTATAACTACCGATTTCCAATCTCCTATAAAATAATACATGAATTTTGATTGGAAAGAGTATCTTAATCTGGCTCAGTTTTTACAAGGCCAGACTGGTGTTAAATATAGCAATGAATCGGCTTACCGAAGTGCAGTAAGCAGGGCGTATTACGCTGCTTTTTGTTTTGCACGCAATTACGCACGTGACTATCAGAATTTCTCACCCACATATAAAACTGAGGACCACGAGCTTGTTAGAGAACATTTTAGGTTAAGGCAAATGGGTAACATTGCACAATATTTAGACCACTTAAGACAATGGCGCAATATGTGCGACTATCATGATGAAATAACCAATAGGGAAGTTTCCAATATTAGTATTTTACCTGTTTCTGCAATAAGACGCGCACAACAAGTCATTAACCTTTTGAACAAAAATCAGCGAACATCCCCAGCAGACAAATCGGTTTAAATTACTATCATTCTAACATTCTAACATGTTAGAATGCTAAAATGTTAATATGTTAGTAAGATTTTATGTTGCATCTTACTGGAATTTTAATCGCAAAAAGATTCTAAGATTTCAAAATTTTGAAATGCTGAAATATTTTCACAACTTGATTTTTTATGCAGGTCAATTGATGTTAGCCCTGAAGTTGGTTGCCGAAGAGTGTTATTTAGCCAGGCAACATATTTAACAGTTGTAGAACTGGTATGCAAATAGGCGGTAAGTTGCTTAATTCTGCCTGTTTTGTTGTTTTTGACATAACGGCTTTATAAAACTCCCAATTCTATGGTTGCTTTTTCCACTTCCAGATAAATTTTGTCAATTTGTTTCTGGATTTCAATGGTCTTTTGCAAGGCAGTTACAATTTTGCAGTAGTGTTTTATATCATCAAGTGATAATTCCCTGCCTTTTCTATCCTTTAGCCATTTTTCACAAACCTGATAACCACCGATTTGGTACTCCCAGATGTCATTCTGCACACCTTCGAAATATTGATTTTGATTAAAATAAACCCGGTTTGTTTTTTCATCATACTTTACTTTTTCGATTTTGTTGTTCCCTTTAACTTGAAACTTTGCAGCAGGTGTATAAATTTCCTCTGATTTAAGCAAGTGCAACGCAACCAATCTATTTCCATATTCGGCTAATTTACAGAACAGCTTATAATCTTTAGTAAATGGAATTCTGGGAAAATCTATTTTTAAAAACTCGGCATATTTTGAGCGGTAAATATTTGAGTAAAGAACAGCATAGATGTAATAGAAAATCTGTTCAGGTGGAAGTTGTTTTTTGTATTCATTATTTAACAGCTCAGTTAACTTTGAGGATAGATTTGGTTTTTTAACTCTATAGTCATCGTTTGGTTCAAATAGAATCGTTATATAGTTGGGTGAATGTTTTAATGGTTTTTCTCTTTTATGATAAAGGTAAAGGGGACAAATAGTATTATTTGCATAAGCACTTTCAAACACACAACTTTCAACAATAAGATTTGAAACAAATACATAAGAAAATGGGCTTCTTTTATTCTGTCTTTTAACAAGAACCCCTAAATTCTCTTGTAACATGTGACACATTGTGTCGAAAAGCGGTCTTTCAATAACCACGTTAGTATAATAGATATACCTTTTGTCAAAGGGACGGTATAGTATTTCTTTAAAATATTTATCCCAGTTTTTATCATGAGCAAGAATCTCTCGCGATTTTTTAAGATTGAAAGTACTTGTATCTTTCAATTTGAATGTTTGTCTGACAATTTCATCTGGTATTGATAGATTTCTGAACATCTCAATTCGTCTTTCCAATATATTTTTATCAAAATCAATAGCAAATTTATCCCTTGCAGTTACAATACCCACGCTATTAACCGGAAAGATGTCGGTTATTTGCCAATACTTTTCATATATTCTTTTACCTTTTTCCTTTCTGGGGATGAAGAAATAATAAGGACTCATTGGATTTAGTTTTTTCCACTTTGTAGTGTTGATGTGATTTTTCAAGAGCCACTTATATTTCTTCTCGCACAATCCCCAGATTTCCGAATGATAAACATGAGTTCCTCCACTTATTCTTTTCTTTTTTACAAACAACGCTATCGCTACACCTTGTTGGATATCGAAAACATTTTCATCCTTAGAACCGTCAGGTGCTCGTTCCCTTTTCAGGGTATTGCCATGTAGGTCAAGAATGTAAATTTCATTGAAAGTGTTCATTAGCGACTGCCGCATTCCCCGGAAGGTCGGGCTGTCAAGATAACTGTGATCGGTGATGAAGCCTAAAACCCCTTCGCCTGCCCGATTTATCTTCCACTGGGCAAAACGGATAAACTTCACATAGTCATTCTGCAACCATAATTTCTTTTCTCCTAATGGCTGACCGTCAACCTTGTAATAACTCTGGATTCCGTTCCGGTCTTCTTTCAGAAATTTTACCATTTCTGGCTTCATGTTTGCCGAGATGCCAGAATAGGGCGGATTGCCTAAAATAACAAGAATGGGTGTCTTCTTTTTCACAATGACTGCCTGATGGGATTCTTCGGAAAGAGAAGACATCCCCGGGAATTGAGTTTCAGGAAGTTCTTCCATTTCTAAAGTATTAGTCAGGTAAAGTTTGAACCTGTCGGTTTCTTTTAATTTATAGCCGAGTTCTTCAAGGAGAAATGCAATCTTCAGATGACCAACCGCATAGGGTGCCATCATTAGTTCAAAGGCATAAAAATTTTTCAAGATATACTCTTTAATGAATTTTTCTTTCCCACCCTCGCCATATCTTGATACAAACTCTGCTACTGCCAGTTTTGCGGCTTCTGCCAAAAAGGTTAAAGTACCGGCGGATGGGTCTAAAACTGTAACATTACTGTCTGCTAAACCATCGGTGCGATTAAAATGTTCTTTAAGGATGTAGTGAATTGAGCGGACAATATAGGATACTACAGGTTCAGGTGTATAATACACACCCCGTTTTTCTCTCGTCTCTGGGTCATATTCAGTCAAAAAAGTCTCATAGAACTGAACAATCGGGTCTTTACCCTTATGCTGGTGATAGTATTCATTGAGTATCTTGTAGACATCCGTTACCACAAGGACCTCTGAAATATCATCAATAATCCACTCCATCTGTGGTGGTGGGTCGCCCAAGGAAACAAATCTGAATACATCCCTCAAAATCCCAATTGTTTCGGGGATATAGTCATAAGCAAGTTTTCGGCTGAAACTGTTTGTAGCACGGGTTCGGGCCGCGAATAACCCATAGGTAATTGTCTGGGAGTATAAGTCTGCAAATTCTTCTCTGGATAAGCCAGCAATAAGATACTTTTTAAATGCCTCATAAAACCCTGTTATGAATTTCTTTTGCACATTTTGTTCATTTTTCAATTCTTCAGTGATAACTTCATCTCTCAAAAAACGAGTTCTCTTTGCAAGTTCAATTGCCAGGGTGCGGGCATCATACACTTCCGGTAATGAAAACCCGAAAAATTGCTCAAGAAGTTTGAAAAATTCGGACTCATTCTCTAAAACGGGAACTGTTTTAAGTTTTTGCATAACAAATGGTTTTGCAATAGAAACTCTATTTATCATTCTGCCATTTCGGTATAACCGGAATTCAAAAAAATTGGTCAATATAAGATTAGGAAAGGTGTGGAGATATCGTTTTAACTGAGGCGATGTCTCTAC
>JBNAVN010000007.1:21184-34959 GCA_049700315.1 bacterium | reverse complement strand
AGGTCGCAGATGAGCATCAGGTGGTGATAGAATTCAAGGATGTCTCTTGCCTTGAAGATAAATCTCCTTGCTGACATTCTTTTTAATCCAGACAGATTTTTTATCGCATCTCCAAAGAGTGAGTTTATCATTTCAATTTCAGCATTGATTGGATATTTAAATTTGAATGGTTTTAATTTATTTATCTTTTTTATTACCCTCTGTGCCTTTATTTCTATTTCTTTCTGGACATCAGCTGGATGCCTGCATTTTGCACAGAATCTTGAAATGGTATACTTTGTGACCACTGTCTCAACCTGTGGACCAAAAAATCTTTTTATCTCTTTGGCAAGCTTATCATCACCGGATACCAATCCCAGGGGAACGCCATAGTGCCCGGCAATTCCGGCATTTATCTCAGACTCTCCAACATACTCGCCATTTATCTTTATATTGTAAATAAGACTTGAAGAATAAGAATGGTCCATTATTCCTGCCTCTGTGCCCACCATCGCATGATAACCGATAAAAAATACTATATCAAAGTTTTCATTAAGCCCTTCCATCATATAGTAATTCCGCTGAGTGCCCTTAATAAGATTTATACCTGGTTCAAGTTCTTCAATCAGTAGATTCTCACCTGAGGCATGTGAATCACAGATAAGAATTTCGCCGATTTCCATACCGCTTTTTCTTACACCGCGGATTGCTGAATTTACTTCCTGGGTGGCAATCTTCCGGATACGCGATAGATCAGGTGAATCCTTTTTCATCTCTTTCCAGGATGTCACACCACTTACACCTTCTAAATCAAATGATATGAATAAATTTATCTTTTTAGTCATTGATGATTATAATCCAATATACAAATGTGTCAACACTGAAATCTTTACCGCAATGGATTAGATCGTTATTTTACTAAATTGACACTTTGCGTCTTTGGGGAGTCTGCCTTTTCCATGGGTCCGAGTTCTGTGATATTTTTTATGAAAGTGTTGATGACCTCCTGGAACCTTGCACCCTCTCCTGCTGAAATCCATTCCAATTTAAGGCGTCTATCATCAATGCCCATCTCTTTCAATAATAATTTTAATGCATTATATCGCCTCAACGTCTTGTAATTACCTGAAATATAATGACAATCACCTGGATGGCATCCTGTGATTAAAACTCCATCCACACCTTTTTTGAATGCAGTCAATATAAATTCAGGTTCTATCCTTCCTGAACACATCGTCCTGATTATCCTGAAATTAGGATTCATCTGCAGACGCGATACCCCAGCAAGGTCTGCTCCTGCATAAGAACACCAGTTACAACAGAAGACAATTATTCTGGGTTTGAAATTAGCCATAACTTTCTCCAGAAACAATATTACAACTTATGTATCTCAAAAATGGTATAAAGGTTAGGGTTGGGATGCTGGTGAATGAGCTTCTTAACCCCAACTTAATGATAACGGAACTTTGTACATTGGGATTTAAATATTGTTTGGAATTTGAAATTTGGAATTTGGAATTTAAATTCATATCGCTTCCACCATTGCCATTATCTGTTTTTTTGTGAAGCCATACTGAGTCATTGCGCCAGAAGAACAGGAGGCAACACAGGTCCCACATCCCTTGCACAATGCCTCATTAACACTTGAGATTTTCTTACCATCCTTCTCTTTGTAAACTATTGCCTCATAAGGACATAGTGCACCACACATACCGCAACCCGCACAAAGGTCTTCATTGACTGAAGAAATCGTTGCCTCGGCATAATACTTTTTGTTTGAAAGAATAGTGGTAGCACGGGCAGCAGATGCCTGTGCCTGAATGATAGATTCAGCAATCGTCATCGGACTATGTGCCATTCCGGCGACAAATGCACCTTCAGTTGCAAAATCAACCGGTCTTAATTTGATATGTGCTTCAAGAAAGAAACCATCATTATTCAAAGGAACTTTCAACATCTTTGCAAGTTCTGCATTATTAGATTCCGGAACAATTCCCGCAGAAAGAACAACCAGATCCGCATCTATCTTCAATTCTTCTTTCAAAATGGGTTCAAAAGCCTTGATTTTCAATCTTCCATCTTCAATCTCCAATTCTGGTTTCTTTAAATCATCATATCTAATAAAAAGAATTCCCTTTTCTCGTGCCCGGCGATATAGTTCTTCTTTAAATCCATAAGTGCGTACATCTTTGTAAAGAATATAGATATTTGCATCGGAATTTACCTCAAGAAGATTCAAGGCATTTTTGATTGCCTGGGAACAGCAAATTCTACTACAATATTTTCTTTCGTTGTCGCGTGAGCCGACACATTGAATCATAACGATAGTCTGATAGTCTGATAGTCTGATGGTCTGATGGTCAAAAAGCATCTCTTCCAACTCCCTCTGCGTAATTATTCTCGGATCTTTGCCATAGAGATATTCGGTAGGTTTATATTCCTTAGCACCTGTAGCAACGATAATCACGCCATGTTCAATCTCACCTATTTCTTGTTTCTGGCTTCCTGCTTCTTGCATCTTTATTGTTGTCTTATAATTCCCTACAAATCCTGTTATCTGTTCAATCCGGGCATTTGTATAGACATTTATAAGTTTATTATTCTTTACTTTTTCAATGGTCCGATTTAAAAAATACTGCACATCTCTATTCTCAAGGGTTTTATATATATGCCGAAGATTGCCACCGAGTTCACTATCTCTTTCAACGAGAAAGACTTCAAATCCCTGTTCAGCAAGCAAAAGTGCCGAACTCATACCTGCAATGCCACCACCAATCACCAATGCTTTTTGTATAACATCAATCTCAACCCTTTTCAAAGGCATAAGTAACCTTGCCTTTGATACTGCCATCCTGACCAGGTCTTTTGCCTTCTCGGTTGCGAGTTCAGGTTCATTCATATGAATCCAGGAGCACTGGTCTCTTATATTTGCCATTTCAAATAGATAAGGGTTCAACCCCGCTTCACGAATAGTCTCTCTGAAAAGTGGTTCATGGGTCCTTGGCGTGCAGGAAGCAACAACAATCCGGTTCAAATTATGCTCTTTAATCTTTTCAATTATCCTCTTTTGCGTATCCTGGGAGCAGGTATAAAGATTGCTGTCTGCAAATACTACATCCGGCAATTTTTTTACATACTCTACAACTTCAGGAACATTTACATATCCGCCAATATTTATTCCACAGTGACACACAAATACACCTATGCGTGATTTTTCAGTTAACACATCCAATTCTTGAGGATACTCTTTGTTGATGATCAAACTACCCCTGGAATCAGACAATAAAGCCATCGCCCTACCAGCAGCAGCAGATGCTTGGGCGACTGTCTCTGGAATGTCCTTAGGACCAGCAAATGCACCACAGACAAAAATTCCGTCACGAATTGTGTCAACTGGAATAAACTCAGAAGTCTTACAAAAACCATAATTATTCAGATTTACCCGCAGGTAGCGCGATAAATTACGCATGTCCGGTTTTGGCACAAGACCAACCGACAACACCACCATATCAAATTCTTCCTGTTTTATAGTACCTTCTTCATCTTCATAATGGACAATCAAATTTTTTGTCTCCTTGACTTCTTCAACTCTTGATACACCTGCACGAATAAATCTCACACCATATTCATTCTTTGCACGGTTATAATAATCCTCAAATCCCTTGCCAAATGTCCTTATCTCCATATAAAATATTGTTGTCTCAAGCCCATTCTTTGAATGTTCCTTCGCAATTATCGCCTCTTTTATCGCATACGTGCAACATACCGAAGAACAATAGTCTTTTCCAGATTGTGGGTCTCTTGAACCTACACACTGGAAAAAGGCAATCCTTTTTGGCACTTTTCCTTCATAAGGTCTGAGCAAATGTCCGGAAAATGGTCCGGAAGCAGACAGAATCCGTTCAAATTCAAGACTTGTTACAACATTTTTGTAATAACCATACCCAAAATTTGTATAACTCTTGGGATCAAATATATCTGAACCTGAAGAAAGGATTATTGAACCAACATTTATATGCTCTATTATATCAGTATCTTTGTATTTAACTGCCCCAGCAAGGCATATCTTCTCACATACTCCGCATCCAAGACAATTGTTTTTGTCAATCGCATAAACTGCAGGAACGGCCTGTGGATAATCAATAAAGATACTCTTTCTATTTGTTAAACCCTGATTGAATCTATCTGCAACCTCTATTGGACAGTGTTTCTTACATTCCCCACAACCCGTGCATTTTGTAGTATCTATATACCGAGCCTTCTTACGGATCCTTACAACAAAATTTCCACCTTCACCACTCAGCCCTTCAATCTTTGCATCAGGGATGATTCTTATATTCAAATGGCGTGCACATTCTACAAGTTTCGGCGCCATAATACACATTGAGCAATCATTGGTTGGAAATGTCTTATCAAGCATCGCCATTATGCCACCGATTGCAGGTGCAGAATCAATCAGAAAAACCTTAAATCCAGAATTTGCCAGATCCAGCGATGCCTGGATACCACCGATTCCACCACCAACGACTAAGACTGCACCGACCTTCATATCAGCAATTAAGATTCTAAATTCGAAGCACTAAATTCTAAACAAATTCCAATCACCAAAATAACAAATTCCAAACAAAATATGTTTTGTTTTAAAGATTGGAATTTGTGATTTAGATATTGTTTGGTATTTCGGATTTCGGATTTAGAATTTATTAGCCTTGTATAATGGATATCCATCCTTTATCTCCTTCATTGACACATCGCCACTTTCCTGGAGTGAGCAGACAGATTTGAATGCAACATCAGGAAATATGTTTAATTTAATGGCTATCTGCGGGACCGCCAATTCGTTATCTTTCAATAATCTTAAAACCCTTGCTTTTGTATATTCCTCATATAATATTTTTTCAAGCCTTTTCTCAAACTCATCAGAAGGAATCTTTTCACCATAAACATTCTCTTTTTCTGTTATCTGATATTCAACCCCGGTAAGATGTCTGAATATTTCACCTCTTAGGACATCCTTGACTGATAGAAGCATTTCCTCGGTTTGTTTAGAAATACTTATCGGACCAATATTTTTAATCTTGTTTACAAAGGTATTCACAAGATTTGCAAACCTTTCGCCTTCCGCTGCAGACACCCAATCTAAATATAACCTATCCTTTTCAATTTCTGTGAAAGATAAAAGCTTCAGGGCAGCAATAATTCTTTTTTCCACATTGTAATTTCCATTAAGATAATGACAATCTCCAAAATGACAACCCAGCACCATCACCCCATCAATCTTTCTCAAAAATGCATTGATTATAAAAATTGGGTCAACCCTGCCTGAACACATCACCCTTATCACACGAATATTCGGACGATACTGAATCCTTGATACACCCGCAAGGTCAGCACCGGCATAAGAACACCAGTTACAGAGAAAGCCAAGAATCCTTGGTTGAAAATCAACCATTGTTCTCTCCAGAAACCATATTACAACTTATGTATCTCAAATATGGTCTAAAGGTTAGGGTTGGGATGCTGGTAAACCAGTTTCTTAACCCCAACCTAATGATAACGGAACTTTGTATATTGGGATTTAAATATTGTTTGGAATTTGAGATTTGGAATTTGGAATTTAAATTCATAGTGCTTCCACCATTGCCATTATCTGTTCATTTGTAAAATGCTTCATCGTGATTGCCTGCTGAGGACAGGATGCTGCACAACTACCGCAGCCCTTACAATAAGCAAAAATGACCTCTGAGCGATAACCCTTTTCAGTCTTTTTTAACTCATGTGCCTGGTATACGCACAATTTCTCACATATTCCACAACCAATACATCTTTCACTATCAACTTCAGCAACCGCAGGTAGAACTTCAATCGTATCCCTTGAAAGAACTATGCCTGCCCTTGCACCGGCTGCTTGGGCTTGCGCGATTGATTCATCAATTGTCTTTGGTGAATGCGCCATACCACAGATAAATATCCCATCTGTAGCAAAATCCACTGGCCGAAGTTTCATATGTGCTTCAAGGAAGAAACCATCTTCATTCAAGGGAACTTTTAATAATTGGGCAATCTCTCTGTTTGATTCATCAGGCACAATCCCTGCAGAAAGGACAATTAAGTCTGCAGGCAATTCAATCTCTTCGTTTAATATTGGCTCTTTTGCCTTAACAAAAACTGCACCATTACGAAGAGAAATCTCGGGTTTAAATTCATCATCATATCTTACAAATAAAACGCCAGCATCCCTTGCCTTCTGGTAATATATTTCATTCAATCCATAAGTCCTTATGTCTTTGTAGAAGATAATGACTTCAGCATCAGGATTTCTCTCTTTGATAGCCAAAGCATTCTTTATTGCCTGCAAACAGCAGATTCTACTACAATATTTTCTTTCGTTGTCGCGTGAGCCGACACATTGAATCATAACGATAGTCTGATAGTCTGATAGTCTGATGGTCTGATGGTCAAAAAACATCTCTTCCAACTCCCTTTGTGTGATTATTCTCGGATCTTTGCCATAAAGATATTCGGTTGGCTTGTATTCATTGGCGCCTGTTGCTACAATTATCACACCATGTTCAATTTCAACTATTTCCTGTTTTTCCATTTTCTGCCTCTTTATCCTCGTGTGGAAATTGCCAATATACCCAACCACAGATTCTATTTTACTGTTCTTATGAATTTTGATATTGGGATTTGCTTCAACCTGATTTATTAATGATTTCAAATACTCTTTAAGATCTCTTTGGTCAACCGTGTGATTGATATGCCTTGCATTACCACCCAATTCATCTGCCTGTTCAACAAGATAGACTTTATATCCCTGATTTGCCAGACTCAATGCAGAATTCATTCCACTGATGCCACCTCCAATCACCAATCCAGTCTGTGTAACCGGTATCGTGATCGTCGGTAATGGCTCTAAATAATTCGCCCTTGCACATGCCATCCTGACAAGGTCTTTTGCCTTCTCAGTTGCCAGTTCTGGTTCATTAGAATGTACCCAGGAACATTGGTCCCTAATATTTGTAAATTCTAAAAGGAACTTATTCAAACCCTTTTCTCTTATTGTCTCCTGGAACAAAGGTTCATGGGTCCGGGGTGTGCACGCCGCAACCACAACCCGATTTAGATTGTGTTTTTCAATCATCTCCTTAATATGCCTTTGCGAATCGTCAGAACAGGAATATAGATTATTCTCAGCATATACCACATTCGGTAATGTTTTTGCATATTCAACAACCTCCATCACCTTTACTGTGCCGGCAATATTTATCCCGCAATGGCAGACAAAGACACCGATTCTTGGTGTTTGACCTGAAAAATCAATCTCTTCAGGATATTCAATCTTTTTAGTAAGTTTATGTTTCTCTTCTTTCATCAACTCAATCGCCTTCTGTGCCGAGGCACTTGCCCCAGTCACGGTTTCAGGAATATCCTTCGGTAATGAGGCAGTTCCGCATACAAAGATGCCGGGCTTCGTTGTTTCAACCGGAGAAAAGGGCGCAGACTTTATGAAATTGAATTCTGTCAATTCTAAGTTAAGAATCTCAGTGAGTCTTTTTATATTTTCATCAGATCTCAATCCCACAGACAGCACAACCATATCAAATTCTTCTTTTTTCAAATTACCATCTTCATCCTCAAACTTAAGTAATAAATTTTTATTCTCAGATATTTCAGTAATCTCACCAATCATTGCCCGCTTGAATTTTATTGCATATTTTTCTTTTGCCCTTTTGTAGTATGCCTCAAAACCTTTACCAAATGTCCTCATATCCATATAAAATATTGTGCAATCAAGGGAATGAATATGTTCTTTCATCAAAATCGCCTCTTTTATCGCATAGACACAACAGACTGAAGAACAATATGGATTCCCTGATTTTGTATCCCTTGAACCAACGCATTGAATAAAGGCAACCTTCTGTGGTTCTTTTTTATCCGAAGGTCTTAAAAGATGCCCCTGGAATGGACCTGAGGCGTTCAGAATTCTTTCAAGTTCAATAGATTTTATGACATTTGCATATTTACCATAACCATAACTTGACTTTAAATGGGGGTCAAAGGTTTTCAAACCAGTGCCAACAATAATACTTCCTACTCTGATATCAATGATTTTATCAGTTATGTTAAAATCTACTGCCTTTGCCGGGCAGAGAATCTGACAGACACGACATTTACCACCTTTTAAAAAATATGTGCAATGCTCTTTATCAATAACTGCCTTGTTTGGAACCGCCTGGGGAAATGGAACATATATCGCCTTTCTCTTTCCCAGACCACATTCAAAATCAGAATCAACATTTATCGGACACTTTTCCCAGCACACACCGCATCCATTACATTTATCCCAATCAACAAATGGTGACTTTTTCAAAATCTGGGCTGAAAAGTTTCCTGGTTCACCCTGTATGCCCTTGAGTTCTGCATAGGTTATCAACTCAATGTTTGGATGTCTACCTGCGCTGACGAGCTTCGGTGCCAGTATACACATTGAGCAATCATTCGTTGGAAATGTCTTATCAAGTTGTGCCATAACACCACCGATGCTCGGTGTCTTTTCAAGTAAATATACCTTGAATCCAGAATCAGCCAGATCAAGGGATGCCTGGATACCACCGATTCCACCGCCAATGACTAAGACCGCACCGACCTTCATATCAGCAACTAAAATTCTAAATTCGAAGCACTGAATTCTAAACAAATTCCAATCACCAAAATAACAAATCCCAAACAAAACATGTTTTGTTTTAAAAATTGGAATTTGTGATTTAGATATTCTTTAGTATTTAGCCCTGAATCAAGTTCAGCGTCGGATTTAGAATTTAAAGTTTTATTTTTCATCGCTATATCTTCATTATCTTTTCCAGAAGTGCTCTTGTTGATACCCTGTTCATCTGCAATCCAAGGGTCTTTGGTTCTAATCCAATGGCCAGTCCCAAAACCTGGGGATAATAGAGCACAGGAAGATTATATTGTTCCTGGAATTTCTGCTCAATCTTCTTCTGGTTATCGTCATACATAACACTGCAGAAAGGACACATTAAAACCATTCCATCTACAGAATCTTTTGCAAGTTCATTTAATTTCGGTCGGGTCAATGAATATGCAGTGTCTTCGTTTATTGCCAGAATCCCTGCACCACAGCATCTCAATTTTTCTGAATAATTTATCACATTCGCTCCGGTCACTGCAATCAATTCATCTAAGGACTTAGGATTTTCAGGGTCTTCACCAGGTTCATAAATATCAGAAGGTTTCAAATAGTGACAGCCATAATGTGGTGCCAGAAAAAGATTTGGCAATTTTTTCTTTATCACCTTTTCTATTCTTTCCAGTCCGACATCTTCATAGAAAATTTTGACCAGATGTTTCACCTTTACAGGTTTACCAATCTTTAGCTCAATTCCACCCTTTTTTAATTGTGCTACAATCCTTGCCCTTTCATCAAAATTTTCATTCAAATGTTTATTGACTTCGGTCAAAGAACCAGTGCAGGCACTACATAATGTACAGATGTCAAGCCCTTTTTCTTCAGCAGTAAGGATATTGCGCGCTGCCATTAAAAAGTATGTATCATAGTGAACTGATTTGAGCGGAAATCCGCAACATTCAAACTCATCAATGTCAACAAGTTCAATACCAAATACTGATGCCACAGCCCTTGCTGACATTTCATAATTTCTGCCCCGACCCAACACAGTGCAACCTGGGAACAATCCGTATTTCATAAAACCTCACTTTTCATTCACACGATTCCGCTCTATCTACCATCCGCTTTAGGTTTCATAACTCTATCAATCCCGGTCAGTTCCATAATCTTCTGTGTAAATCCCTTTGCCTTTGAAACCTTTGGTAATCCAAGTGCTGACCTCTTATTATTGTCAAATTCATCAATCTCATAGAGTCTACCCAATTTTTTAAGAATCTGAATCTGCTGAATAAATGCATTTGGAACATATCCCTTTTTTACTGCAAGATTTTTTATCGCATTCATCACATCCGTAAACCGAACACCCTGGGGACACCTTTCAGTGCACGCATAGCAACTTGAACAGAACCAGATAAAATCATTCTCTAATACCCTATTTTTCATTCCCAAAAGAATCATTCTTATTATCTTTCTTGGATTGTATCTTTCATCAATCTCTCTGACCGGACAACTCGCTGTGCAAATCCCACAGGCAAAACAGAGTTTTATCTTCTCACCACCGGGTTCCTGGGCAATTTCGTATTTGAATTTCGGGTCAATATCATTCATCTTCTCACCCTTCTTTACCCTTTTTATCTAAATAACAGGTGCTTTTCTATTTTCTTTAGCAGTGTCTGGGTATCAACTGGCTTATCAATAAAATCATCTGCAAGATGGTCAATCGCAATATCAACAGCATATTCAGGCTTTGATAATTGCTGTCCGATTGCAGTGAGCATAATGATTGGAATTGGCCTTGTCTGCGGGTTTTTTCTCAATTCATAACACACTGTATAACCATCCTTTCCTGGCATAATCACATCAAGGAATATCAAATCTGGATTTTCAATCTTTGCCTTCTGTATACCCTCATCACCATCTTTTGCAGTAATCACATCAAAACGATTTGCCTGTAAGATCTGCTTCGTCGCCTCAAGAAAATCCGGGTCATCATCAACAAGCAGAATCTTTGGCTTCTCGCCTTCAACCTTTTGTTTAGGTGCAGCAGTGGTAAGAAGAAAACTCACTTTTTCCAAGAGAATTTGTGGACCTGCAGGCTTTTCAACATATGCATCTGCTTTGTGCTGTATTCCAATGTTTTCAGGATAAGCACCAGGTTTTCCACCAATAGCAGTGAAAAGAATTACAGGAATACTCTGTAGATTTACATCTTCTTTCAATTCCCGGCATACTGAAAATCCATTTATATCAGGTAGTATAACATCAAGGATAATCAAATCAGGTTTCTCATTTATCGCTTTTTGCATTCCAGTCTTGCCATCTTGAGCTGTGATAACATCATACCCAGCATTACTAAGGATTATTTTGTTAGCTTCAGTAAAATCCTTGTCATCATCAATAAACAAAATTTTTAATTTTTTCATCATTCACTCCTTTTTTTCATCCCTCTCCATATTAGAGGAGAAGGGCAAATAGACTGAAAAAGTGCTCCCCTCATTCAATCTGCTCTTTATCTCAAGCCTGCCATTATGAATATCAAGAATCTTTTTCACAATTGCAAGACCCAAGCCCGAGCCACTCGCGATCCCTTCCCTTTTTACTCTGTAGAATTCTTCACCGAGCCTTTTAAGTTCATCTTCAGAAATTCCAATCCCTGTATCTGTTATATCAACCACTATATAACCCCCGTTTTTTCTGAGATTTAAAAAGACCGAACCCTGATTTTGATTATATTTAATCCCGTTGGTAATAAGATTTATAAAGACCTCTTTTATCAAATCCCTTTCACCAAAAATTCTGTGTTCTTTATCCGCCAACTTTTTTTCAATCTTTATTCCCCTCTCATTTGCCAGCGGCTTAATCAATTCCACAGACTCATCAATTATTGATTCAAGGCTGAACTCCTGAAAATTCTCTTTGATATTCAGCTCTTCAATCCGGGCAAGTTTTAACCACCGGTTGATCAAATCAAGAAGTTCGTTTAGCCTTATCTTCATTCTTTCAATTATCTGTTCTTGCTGTTCTGAGACCTGACCAGCCATTCCTCCATTAAGAACTTCAAGGTATTGTATAACTGCCACCAGTGGTGTGCGCAATTCATGTGAAACAAGGGAAATAAAATTCTGTCGCATCATCTCTTTTTCTTTCTCAATCTTTTCCTTCTCATCAAGGTCTCTCTTTTTTGCAATTGCCCGCTCGGTTATCACAATGAGCTCTTCAGCAGTAAAAGGTTTGGGAAGAAAATCAAATGCGCCATTCTTCATTGACTCAACAGCAGTTTCAATAGACGCATAACCTGTTATCACAATTGGAATCGTATTCGTGTTCTCTTCTACAATTGTTTTAAGCACATCCATTCCACTTACACCAGGCATCTTCAAATCAATGAATACAATATCAGGTTCAAAAGTTTCAAACTTTTTCAAACCCTCTGAACCATTGCTGGCAATCTCAACTGAGCAGTTTCTCTCAGTTAGAATCTGACAGCATGCCTCGCATATACTTGGTTCATCATCAATCACCAGTATTTTGGGATTCTTCAGCATCATTTTTGCTGCCTTCCATTGCCATTGCGACTTTCCTGTTTCTTCTTCGCAAGCCAGCTCTGATAAACAGGACAATCAAAATATCCCTGTTCGCACTTTGACAATTCTTTGCTTTTACCCTTGGGAATCATCTTTCTTACCGGGGCAACTGCACAATAATTGACAACGATTTCTTCAAGGAATGGGCATTTCATCACTCATCTGAATATGCAAAATCTGTGCCCGATATTTAGAAAAAAACATATGAAATTTCGTGGATTTTTCAAGGAATGGCGGGATTATCAAAGATTTTGCTGTATATTTTTTAAACATAAATTTTTTTATCAAATTTCAGGAGTTTTTTGTTTAATTTCTAAACACCTTACGGGCAATGCGATTTTGATACAGTCTCATAAGTTTTCCCCAAAAAATTTGTGTTAAGACATGCATCATTGATGAAAAATGTAGCGGTGCGATTCATCGCACAAAAGAACAGAGCAACAGCAAGCTGTTGTACTCCATAGAAATGTCGGATAAATCCGACCGCTACAATTTTGGAAAAACTTACCATAACTGGCTAAATATTCTGATGACCTATACTAAAATCTCCGCAACATCTAAATGCATACTAATTTTATAACGGTAACTTTATTTTGAATGCCGCACCCTTGCCCAATTCACTGAAGACCTCAATCGTTCCATTGTGGTCATCAATTATCCTCTTACTTATTGAAAGCCCAAGCCCTACGCCATGGCCTGTCTCTTTGGTTGTGAAGAAGGGTTCAAAGACTTTCTTAATATATTCAGGTTTTATCCCCGGCCCTGTATCACATATGGAAATTATGACAAATCTTTTATCTTCAGAAAATTCCGTCTTTATTATCAAATCACCCTTTCCTTCCATTGCCTCCACCCCATTCATTATAATATTTATCAATACCTGCTGGATTTGTCCCGGGTCAATGTTTATTTGTGGTAGGTCTTTATTAAGTTCAAGCTTTGTGTTAATATTGAGAAAAATTGCCTGTGTTTTCAATAGGTTTAATGTTGATTCTATCAAGTCATTTATTGAAGCCTTTTTTATCTCTGGCTTCTTCTCCCTTGCAAAATCCAACAAACCTTTTACTATGGTTTTACATCGCTGTGCCTCATTATTTATGCGCAACAAATTCTTTTTATAAGGATGGTCATCAGGGAAATTTTTCAGCATCAGGTCACAATAAAGTAAAATACCGGTCAAAGGGTTATTTATCTCATGGGCAACCCCGGCTGCAAGCTGTCCAATGATTGCCAGTCTTTCTGCTTCAGCAATCGTCTGCTGTGCATATCTTTTTAATTCTTCATCGCGTTTCTTTATTGAATCTATCATATACTGGAATGCCTTTGCAAGGTCTGCAATCTCATCCTGACTTGTGATATTTATGCTCTCCGGAAAATTTCCCTTTCCTATCTCCCTTGCCGCACTGGCGATCTCCCCAACGGATTTTGTTATTGTGCCTGAAAGGAGATAAGAAAAACCCGTAACCGCAAGCATTGCAATTATTGTCAGACCGATAAAAAACAAAATGATCTGATTACGCATATCAGTATATTTCTTTTCTAATATTCCAACATAAAGAACA
>JBNAVN010000007.1:0-21174 GCA_049700315.1 bacterium | reverse complement strand
GTTTCACCTGAAAAATTCTTTATCGGTCTATAAGCAGTGATATACCAGTCTTTTACTACAAATGCCCGTGCCATCCAGGTCTGTCCTCTTTCAATCACTGCCTCGTATACCTCTTTTGATATTAATGTTCCGATTGCCCTTGACCCATCAACATTCTTTACATTTGTGGATACCCTCAAATCTTTCATAAATATCGTTGATGTTCCGATATCCCTTCCTTTATATTGTTCATTCATAAATACGGTATTCTTTATCCGGTCAACAATATCAAAATTGTTATTAATCAATTTGCCTGCATAGACCACTCCAATCACATTATCATTATCATCAAGAACTGGAGCAGAACCAATGATTGTCAATCCTGAAGTCTCTATCCCTGTACGTTGAAATTTGGCACGGGGTGTGGGTAAAATCCTTATCTCTGCCCTTTGTTTGAGTATCGGGTTTTCTTTATACAATTCTTCAGAACTCAATATCTCTGTAGCATAAACAGGATTCTTTGTCTTTATTGCATGTTCAATTAAAGGATTCAAAACTGTATCATTAAAAATATCAGGATTGGAACCGCGGGCAAGGACAACCCCCCTTGTATCAACAACCGAAAGGAAATCAAGATTCTCGGTTTTAAGAACCCTTTTTAACTCCTGAATCATATCATAACTCTTTTTCTCTATTATTGCTCTTTTCAGGAAAAATCTCGTTGCGGTAAATCTACAAACATTCAAGACCTGATTTGCAGACTGGTCATATATCTCACCTGCGGAATTCAAATCCGCACTCACCCGATTCTGTGCCTGATTAATGATCCCCTGATTTATAGTGACAATACCGATGATAGAACACAAAATCCCAACCAGTCCTACAGCAAGGATATAACTTAAAGCAAGTTTTGTCCTCAAAGAATTGAATTGAAAAAATTTCAAGATAAATTCTCCTTAGGAAATTATATCAAAACTAATTTCAAAGTCAAGGAAAGTGATAATAAAATACCAAACCACAGAAGGATAGTTGGTTGAATGGTCAAATGGTTAAAAGGTTAAATTTATCTCACCCTCCTTTCCTCAACCCATACTTTTCCATCTTGTTATACAATGTCACACGATTAATCCCTAAAACCTGGGCGGCCTTTTTTATATTCCAATCACAGATTTTAAGAACATTCAGAATATGTTCCTTTTCCACCGTCTCAAGACGAAGGTCTTTTGTGACAAATTTAGAAATTGAAAATCTATCAATCAAATTCTTTGGTAGGTCTTTTTTACTTATTTCTTTTCCTTTTGATACCACAACTGCATGTTCAATCACATTTTGAAGTTCCCGGACATTACCCGGCCAGTCATAGGTTATCAACAATTCCAGCGCATCAGGACTAATTCCTGAAATATCTTTTTTGTTTTCAATATTGAATTTATTCAGAAAGTATTCTGAAAGCAAAGGTACATCTTCTTTTCTCTCGTGCAATGGTGGTATTTCAATTGTGATTACATTTAACCTGTAATACAGGTCCTCACGGAAGGTTCCTTTTTTTACCATTTCTTCAAGATTTTTATTTGTCGCTGCAATCACCCTTGTATCCACTTTTATAAGTTCTTTTCCGCCAACCCTGCGGAATTCACGCTCCTGCAAGAATCTCAAAAGGTCAACCTGTGTCCTGAGACTGATATCTCCAATCTCATCAAGAAAGAGTGTGCCCTGGTCTGCCATCTCTATTCTACCTTTATGCTGGCTAATTGCACCGGTAAAAGCACCCTTTTCATAGCCAAATAGTTCAGCCTCAAGCAGTGTTTCAGGCATTGCGCCACAGGCAGTAGCAATAAAAGGTCCTTTGTTCCTTGGACTTAAACTATGTATCGCCCTTGCCACAAGTTCTTTTCCTGTTCCGCTCTCACCCCGAATCAAAACAGTAGACTTTGTTGGTGCTACAGTCTTTATCAATTCAAAGATCTTTTGCATATTTGGACTCTTACCTATGAGGTCTTCTAACTGAAAACTCTTTGCAAGTTCCTTACGCAAGATTATATTCTCTTTAACAATCTCACAATGCTCAAGCAATTTCTTAATAATAATATTTATCTCTTCAGGATTGAATGGCTTCATAACATAATCCGCAGCACCTTCTTTCATTGCCATAACTGCACTATCAACACTGCCATGCCCGGTTATGATGATCACTGGTAAATCTGGTTTCATCTTATGGAGCCTTCTCAAAGTCTCAATTCCATCCATTTTTGGCATCTTCAAATCTACAAGTGCAACATCCCAGTCATCAATTTCTACCTGTTCAATTGCTCTAAATCCATCTTCAACCGTAATTGTTTGATAGCCTAAATTATTAAGCCATTCACTCAATGCATCCCTGACAATTACTTCATCATCAACAATCAAGATTCTGTATTTCTTCATAGTGATTAAAAATTATACACAAATAATCTTCTAAATCAATACCCTTTTTAAACCCTTGATTTTTTGCTTTTTATATATATAATTTGAACAATTATGGAGGCAAAATGATTGATTTAAAAAATGCTGATAGCAATTTTAAATGGGAAATTATTAAACAGGAAGGTGGTGAAGGTCTTGTTAAATGTTTCGGATGCAGTGACTGTTCAGCGAGCTGTCCGGTTAGATATCTTGATGAACGGTATAATCCGAGAAAGATAATCAGACTCACCCTATTAGGAATGAAAAAAGAAGTTCTATCTTCACCATTCTTATGGCTCTGTGCTCATTGTCATGCCTGCACTGAAAGATGTCCACAGGGAATTCATGTTGCCGAGGTGATAAATGCGATTAAGAATTATGCAGTAAAACAGGGATATTGTCCTGAAGGTTTGAAGGTTCAGTTGAATCTACTCAATAATTCAGGCAGGCTTTATGAACTTGAAGATTTTGATTTGAGAAAGAGGCAGAGAATGGGGCTCCCGGAAATTGCAAAAAAGATTCCTGATGTTTCAAAAATTTTTGCTTCAACAAGAATATTTGAAAGGATTTCAAAATGAAAAAATATGCATTATTTCTTGGATGCACGGTGCCGGTTCGAGCACAACATTATGAACTTGCAACAAGGAATGTGGCAAAGGAACTCGGCATTGAATTCATTGACTTGAAAGAAGGTTCCTGTTGTGGATTTCCTCTTAAGGCACTTGATGCAGAAACTTCACTCTTGATGGCAGCGAGGAATGTCGGTCTGGCAAGCAATCTCGGTCTTGATGTTGTTACATTATGTAATTCCTGCACTGCGATGCTTTCAGATGCCCAGATGAAATTAAAAGAGGGTGAATTTCGTAGAAAATTTACTGAACTTGGTTTCACATATCCAAATGAAATCAAGGTCCGGCATTTTGTGCGGATGCTTTATGAAGATATTGGTCTGGGAAATCTAAGAAAGGCAATAAAAAAACCACTGAAAAATTTGAGAATAATATCCCATTATGGGTGTCATTATCTCAGACCTTCTTATCTCTATGCATTTGACAATGTGGAAAATCCCCATACTCTTGATGAGCTCGTTGGGTTGACCGGTGCTACAACTGTTGATTATCAGGAAAAGAAGTTATGCTGTGGTGGTTCGGTATTGGGTGTTGATGAAGAACTCGCAATTAAGATGGCAAATCAAAAACTTTCTGTAGCAAAGAACAAAAATGCAGATGCGATGATTTCAATCTGCCCTTTCTGCACTGTGATGTATGAAGATAATCAACGTAAAGTTGAAGCAAAGTTTAATACAGTTTATAACCTGCCTGTGCTATATTATCCACAACTCTTAGGACTGGGACTTGGACTTGCACCTGATGCCTGTGGTTTGAAATTCAATCGTATAAAACCAGATAGTGTTCTATCAAAATTATAAAAGGAGTATAAGATGAGATCCTCAACCTTACCCTCTCCCTTGAAGGGGGAGGAAATAGGTGGGGGTGGAAGGAGGTTTGAATGTCTGTTAGACGATTAATTCTTTGCCGTTGTAATGGTTTGATAAATATACCGGATTTAGATTTTGGTCCTGATATAAAGATTGAATGGTATGATGACCTCTGTAAAGAAAAAGTAAAGATTGGTGCTGGTGAAAAAGTCGTGATTGGTGGTTGTTCTCCATCCTTAATGGAAGGTTTATTCCCTGATGCCGATGTTGAATTTGTGAATCTCAAAGACCATATATTTTTAATGAATCATTCACTGGATAAGGCAAAGGGATTGCTCAGGGCTGCGATTGAAAAGGCAAAGACCGGTCCTGAACTTAAGAAAAAGACATTTGCAATGAAATCCAGGTCCACCGCAGTGATTGGTTCTGGTGTGGCAGGACTTGACTTAACAAAGGCACTGACCAATGCAGGGATAAAGACATATCTCATTGAAAAAGAATCATTTTTGGGTGGTACCGTGGCAAAACTTGATAGACTCTATCCTGAAGCCACACCCTGGAGCCATACTGTCCTGCCCTTGATTTCAAGTGTAGTAAAAAACAAAAATATTGAGATATTTACAAATACCGAGATAACTGAAATAAAAGGTGAAATCGGAAATTATAAAATCCAGTTGAAGATGAAACCCCGTGGTGTGATTGATTGCAATAACTGTGGTGCCTGTATATCGGTCTGTCCAGTAACGGTCCAGGATAATGGTAGAATCCGTAAGGCAATCTATACAGCAAACACATATCCAAATATTTATGCGATTGATTTCAATGCCTGTAATAGATGCGGAGAATGTGTAAAGGTGTGTCCCAAGAAGATCGACCTGAATGAAAAAGAAAAGATAATAGAGATAAATGCGGGAACGATTGCTGTTGCAACCGGCCTGAAATTCTATGACCTGACCAAGGTTGAAGAATATGGATATGGAAGATTGCCCAATGTGATGAATGTCCTTGAATTTGAAAGGAAGATTGCTGATGGTTCTCTTGTCCCAAAAAAGGTTGTATTTATCTGTTGTGCTGGTTCACGCGATAATAACCATCTACCCTATTGTTCAAGGGTATGCTGTTTCCTTGCCCTGAAAGAGGCAAAACTTGTCATTGACCGTTATCCCGATACAAGGGTATTTGTCTGCGCCATGGATATGCGCAGTTATGGAAATTTTGAATATTTCTATACTACATTGCGCGAACTTGGTGTGACATTTATAAAAGGAAAGCCTTCTGAGGTCATAAAACAGAATGGCAATCTTGTGGTGAAGGTTGAAGACCTTTATACAAATGAACTCCTTGAGATTGATGCAGATACGGTTGTCTTAAGCAGTGGTTTTGTTCCTGACAAAGAGACTTTTGATAAACTCGGTATAAAGATTGATGGAAATTTTCCTGCGTATTTTGAAAGTGGAAAACTCGGTAATATTGAAATGCCCAGAGGGATTTTTATTGCGGGTTCATCAAGTTTTCCTGCAGGCGTTGCTGAGACAATCGTTGATGCAAGGAAATCTGCACTTTCAATAATTAACCTATTGCAAAAAGATATTTTTGAATCCAACCAACCCATTGCCTATGTAAATGAAGATTACTGCAGTGTGTGCAAAACCTGTATCAGCACCTGTCCATACAATGCAATTGTAATTGAAAACGATAAAATAAAAATTCGGGCTGATTTATGTATGGGTTGCGGGATATGTGCCAGTGCCTGTCCATCAGCTGCAAGCCGGCTTGAGAAATTTACGACAAAAGAAATTTCTGCCTGGATTGGTAATTTGACAAAATCAGGCGACATAATCGCTCTACTCTGCAAATGGTCTGCATATAATGCCACAGAGACTGCAGCATATACAAAACTACATTATCCTGAGAATGTGAAGATTCTTAGAGTGCCATGCAGTGGCGCGGTAGAACCAAATCATATAATCCAGGCACTGAATTTGGGTGCTAAAGGTGTGCTTGTCGGCGGTTGTTATCCTGATGCCTGCCACTATGCAAAAGGAAATTTCAGGGCAAAGGCAAGAGAGCAAATTTTAAAGGAAACCCTTAATCTCTTAGGTCTATCTAAGAACCGTGTCCGGCTTGAATGGATTGGTAAGGATGAGGCAAAGAAATTTGAAGATATAGTCCAAGAGATGAATCAATAAGAAATAAACAAACTTTTTGACATAACAGTCCATTTCTCTGGTACACCTTCCTGAAAACTGGAAAAAGTAATAGTTTAGTTTTTACCAACAATCCCCTTTTCGCATCACATTGATGAGCAGAGGGAATCAAATCAATTAATTAGTGTATTGACAATAAACAAAAAATTGTTATAATTATAGAGTTGGAGGTTAAAATGATACTATGCTTCCTAATGGCTATGGCTGGATTTGAATATTTAATGGTTGACCCAATTGCAGAAAGAGTTGGCATGGGTTACGCTTTATGCGGTGATGGTCATAATGTTTATTATAACCCAGCAGGTTTGAATTTGAATACAGGTACAAGTTATTCAGCCTCTTATTTGAACTATATTGCTGGAACCCATTTTGGGTATATTGATTACGAAAGTAACATATTAGGCGTAGGTATTAGATATTTCTACAGCGGAAAGATAAAGAAAACTGACCCAATTGGACAGGAACTGGGTAATTTCAGTACAAATTTTATTGACCTGAATATTGGCACGGGCTTTGCAATTAGCGAAGTTATGGTCGGATTTTCTGGAAAATTGGTCTATGAGCAGATTGATACACTTTTCTCTATTGGTGTGGGCGCCGATGTCGGAGCACTATACTTTCTGCCTCAGGAAAACATCCAACTGGGAATTACCATAAAGAATCTTGGCATAAGCGCAAAACCATTTATCAGCGAACGAGAATTATTTCCTTATGAAATCAACCTCGGAGCCGCTCGTCGTTTTGATTCGGGTTGGTTTGGCTTGGATATCGTGCATCCGGCGCTTATGAAGTTCGGCATAAGAGTCGGTGGCGAGTATGAATTTAATCAATTATTTGCACTTCTTGCTTCATATAATAGTCTTTTGTCTCAAATAAAAACTGATAACGGGCTTGATTTCTTTGCTGGCATAACCCTTGGATTCGCTGTAAGAAAGGGTGCATTAAGAATAAATTATGCCTATACCCCTTACTTTACACTGGGGCAAGCCCATAAATTGACAATCAGAATAGGAGGTTAGAATGTCACGTATAACATTTGGAATAATTCCAGCAATCCTTATCATTATTCTGTCAGTGTTCTTCTATCTGAGCCCGCAATTTATTGGACAGAAACCAACAAATGGCAAGGAAGCAGTGAAAGATATGATAAACAAAAGAATTGCCGGCCTCGGCAACTTCATTGCTCGCGCAACATTTGTTACGGACGCGATCCTTGAGAATGATGAAGAAAAACTCTCTGAGATTATCATTGCCATGAAACAGGACGAACCAGAAATATTGGCAGTAAATCTTACCAATGCGGACAAGAAGGTGATCGCCTCGTCTGATGCAAACCTTTTGGGAACTAACTATGCACCAATAAATCCTGAAAATTCGAGCCGAATAACTGAAAAATCAGGTATCTATGAAGGAGCATTCAGCATAAATCTCGGAGCAAAAAGCATCGGTACTTTGTTTATCCAGATGAAACCCAAAATACCAGAAATAAAAGTTGCTACTTCGTCAAATCCTATCATCCTTATTGTTGGTGTAGTAATTGCAATCATTGTTTTCATTGTTATGACTGCGATGGCTGGTGGTCTTGAATCACATCTGGTTGAAGAAATAAATCTAAGGCAGGAGGAAGTATTCCAGCCCAAAATTGATGGATTGAAAAAAGAACAAACTGAAGCACAAAAAATGCTGGACGAAATAAATAAAAAAATTGCCGAAGGCGAAAACAGAATTAAAAAATTAGAATCAGAATACATAACAAAAAAGAAAGAATATGAATCAAGTCCAATTATGCAATCAGTAGAAAAACTCAGAGAAACTGAAGCAGAATTGGTAAAACGGCTTGAGGTATTGAAGAATGAAGAAAGTCGTTTGGGCAACGAAGTCAACCTCCTTTCTCAGAAAAGAGAAGAAATTATGACTGCGCTTGAAGCAGAAAAGAAAGAAGAGGCAAGACTTCGTGAAAAACTTGATTTAATAAAGAAAAAAATACTCCATCTGGAGAGCCCGGCATAACAAGGTGGTGCATTTACTAACATGCAACTTTGAAACCACCTATTTATTATGAAAAGTCAGTATGTTAGTGAATTGAAACTTGGGCAGTTGGTTAAAGAAAAATTCCTTTTATCCAGAAAGAATCTGAAAGAAAAGAAAGATGGCGGTTTTTTCACCCAGATTGACCTGAGTGACCGGACAGGCACAATTGAAGGTGTTGCCTGGGAGAATGTCAGCAACGAACTGAAGAATATTCCTGTTGGTGAATTCGTTTTTGTCACAGGAAATGTCAGTGAATATAATGAGCGACTCCAGGTTGTGGTCAGTTCAATTTCAAAAATCAATGAGGCGGAAGTTGAGGCTGAAGATTTTCTGCCAGTGGTAGAAGAAGATATTGAAAAAGTGATAGCAGAAATAAAAGAAACCACCAGTAAGGTCAATAATCCATTCTTAAAAGAACTTCTAATTCAATTTATCAAAGATGAAACATTTATGGATAAGTTTCGCAGGGCACCCGCAGCAAAAAAAATTCATCACGCTGGTATCGGTGGATTGGCAGTTCATACAAGAAATGTGATGAACCTTGTTTCAAGAGCCTGTGAGACATTCAATTTTCTCAATGTTGATTTGCTTATTACAGGAAGTTTTTTGCACGATGTCGGAAAAATATATGAGTACACCTACGAAAAAAAACTCGACCAAACAACCGCGGGAAGACTGATAGGACATATTATTTTTGGATATGAAATGGTACAGGACAAGATTTCCAAGATTAAAGGCTTCCCTGAACAATTACGCTTGAAATTATTACATTTAATTCTTTCCCATCATGGCGAGCTTGAATATGGCTCACCAACTCTCCCTTCTTTTCCTGAAGCTTTATTACTACATTTTATGGATAACCTTGATTCAAAACTTGAGATTATGCATGATTTGATTCGGCAAAATCAGGGGACAGAAAGTGAATGGAGCGAATATCATAACCTCCTGGGAAGGGCAATCTATCTGGGCACAGATATTTGATCAATACCCCTGATGAAAATAAAAGAGATAAAACTTTACGGATTTAAGTCATTCCAGGGCGAGACTAAGTTCTTACTCAATCCAGGGATAACTGCATTTGTCGGACCAAATGGTAGTGGTAAGTCAAATATCTTTGATGCCTTAAGATGGGTTTTTGGCGAACAGAGTATGAAGGCATTACGTTGTGAAAGGAACGAAGATTTGATTCACATTTCAGCAGATGGCCAGAATGACTCAAATTTTGCAGAAGTCGCAGTGACCATCAATAATGAAGATTTTTTCCCACAATTTGGCAGTGAATTTGAAATAAGAAGAAGGTTTTATCGTGATGGTGAAAGCGAATTTTATCTAAACCGTGTAAAATGCCGGCTCCAGGATATCCAGGCACTGTTCTTAAACTCTGGAACCCTTACCTATTCCTTTCTTGAACTGTCAGAAATTGAAAGGATAATCAGTGGTGATACAAAAGAAATGTTTGATGATGTTGCAGGAATTCTCAGATACCAGGAGAGAAGGGAGCAGACCAACCGAAGACTTGAGCAGACTGAGCAGGACCTATTAAGACTGGAAGATGTAATCAGTGAAATGGAAAGGACAGTACGTGCCTTGAAAAGGCAGGCAAGACAAACTCAATTATACCAGGAGCTGAGAGACGAATACAAAAGACTGTCACTTATCTTTCTTAAGGGAGAATATGAAAAGAGTCTGTCAGAATTAAGAAATGCTGAGAATCAGGTTAACAACCTTAATCAACAGAAACAGGCAATCTTGAAAAAAATAAATAACCTTGAACAAGAAAGACAAAGACTCAAGAATGAGCAATCTGTTCTGGAAGCAAAAAAGAAAGAAATATCAGCTGAGATATATAGATTAAACGAAGACATTGAAATACTGCAACAGGAACTTGCTAGAAAGGAAAATGAAGCAAAACAATTCAGTCTGGAATATGAAAGAAGAACTGCTTCTGTCCAGGAAAAGCAAATGTATATAAACAATTTAAATAACAAAATTACTGAATATGAAGACCGGCTGCGCAATATAAAGATTGAAATTGAAGAATGGAATACCAAACTGAACCTCCAAAAAGAAAAAGCAGAAGACCTCTCAAAAGGATTTATCGAACTTACACAGCAGATACAGAACAAAGAAAGAATTTTTAATGATAACTTGCAAAAATTACAGATTCTCAAAAACGACCTTGCCCGTTTGGAAATAAATAAAGCCAACAAGGAATCAATCCTTGTCCGACTGAAAAGGGAGATGGAAGGTTTGAATGAAAATGCAACCAGTAGAAAAATAGAAGGAAACCAAATTGACAAGGAATTGAATGCCATCATTGAAGAACAAGAAAAATATAGCAGACAAGTCCTTGAAAAACAAAAGAATCTTACCGACTTAGAAGAAAAAATCGCCAATTTTGAAAATGACATCCAGAAGAGACAGGATGAATTGAACGAATGTAGACTATTGATTGACACATTAAACAACCGCCTTGGTAAATCCGAAAATATAAAGGAATTAAAGCAAAAATTCAAAGAAAAAGTGGCGGGGCTATTAAGGGATTGTATCATAGTTCAATCTGGCTACGAAGCAATAATTGATGTATGTCTTCGTGATGCCCTCAACTTCCACATACTGAATGAAGCCTCTCCTGAAGATTTTGAGAAAATTCCTGAAGGAAGATACGGCTTTGTAATTAAAGGCAGAAAAAGTGCAAACGAGATTCCTGAAGATCTGAATTCATTGAAGTGCATAACCGGGTTTGTGGAATTCAAGACCCATAAGGAATTTCTTTCAAATTTTCTTTGCAAATTCTTTTTGACCGACACCTTTGAACAGGCGTTGGAACTGACCCGCCGATTTCCGAGTTATGGTTTTGTGACATCAGAAGGTGTATTGTTCCATGACAACACAATCATTGTCCAGAAGGGTGAATTCGGTTATTTCCAAATAAGCCAGAAATTGAGTACATTTCAGAAGAAAGCCGAAACTCTCCAGAATGAGATAATATTTATTGCAGATGAAAAGCGAAAACTCATTGATCAACAGGCTCAAACAAAACTTGAAATTGAACAGGGCAAAGACCATTTATTTTCATTGAATATTAAGAAATCAGAACTATCAATGCAATTGAATACTGCAAGAGGACAATTGAGCAATTTCAGGAAAGAAATTGAAGCAAATGAAACTGAAAGAAAACAGATAAATGGGGAAGTTGAAGATATATCTCATCAAATCCAGAAACACCGCGATGAAATTTCCGAACTTGAAAAGATACAAGAACAGATTCAGAATGAAAAAAATAAATTAGAAAATGATCTGAAAAATTTTGAAGAACAAATAAATATAAATAATACAGAATTAAACCAGACCATTCTTAAGGTAAGCATTCTGAAGGAGTCGCAAGCCACACAAGAGAAAAATCTTAAAGACGCTGAAGCAGAAATTTTCAGGGTGAAAACAGAAATAGAAGAAATAAGTAAATTATCTGCCACTGAACAATTGCAACTCATTGACCATGATATTTCCTCAATGAAGCAGAAAATTCAGGAGCTAAAGGAAAGACGTTTCCAACTTGAGAGCCAGACCCCTGAACAAATCCTCGAGCAAACAACCAAGAATCTTGAGACAATATATGATGAACTCACCCGCGCTCAAAAAGAACAGGAAGAAACGCAGAATTCAATTGTCCAGGTGAATTATACAATTTTTGAGCTGAACCATAAAAAAGGAGAATTGAGCAAAAAGGCAAAAGAAGAATTTCAGACCGACCTGGATGAATACATCGCTGAAGAAATTCCTGAACCAGAGCAAAAACTCAATGAAGTAAGAGAAAGAATGGCTCGACTCGGAGAAATCAATCCATTGAGTCTGAATGCTTATGAACAGGAAAAGAAAAGACTTGATGAATTTCTTGTCCAGCGCAATGATATCATTGCTGCCAAGCAAAATCTCCTTAAATCCATTGCTGAACTTGATACCAGGGCAAGGGAAAGGTTTGTTGATACATTCAACGAAGTGAAAGACAGATTCAATCAGGTTTTCTCTAAATTTTTTGAGGGTGGTGAAGCTGATTTGATTCTTACTGACCCATCAAATCCATTGACATCGGATGTTGACATTGTAGTGCGTATGAAGGGCAAAAGAATAAAGCGTATCAATCAACTTTCTGGAGGCGAACGGACTCTCCTGGCAGTTAGCTTGCTTCTCGCCTTTTATCTTGTGAAGCCTGCACCTTTTTGTATACTTGACGAGATAGATGCACCACTGGATGATGTGAATGTAGTCAGATTCAACAAATTTCTAAGAGAGTTGTCTCAACACACCCAGGTTGTAATAATTACCCACAACCGCTCAACAATGGAATATGCAGACTATATATACGGTCTCACAATGGAGAAACCAGGTCAGAGCAAGATTATCTCCACCCGTTTAGAAGATTTAGAGCCTGCTGTTGGCTTTGAGAATTAACCTTCCATACTAAATTTAAATTATGGCTCTCCCCCATTTTCACAAATTGTTTGGCAAATTAAGAGGTGTTTTTGGCAAAACAAAATCAACTGATACATCATCCCTTGAACAAATTCTGCTTGAGGCAGATCTTGGTGCAAAATATACAGCAATGCTCATTGATAAGGTCACTCATAATCCGCAAGAATTAAGACAACAAATATTCAAGTTGATTGATATAAAAACACCACAGACAAATATTCAAAAACCACTGACCATTCTAATCTGTGGGGTCAATGGTTCCGGGAAAACAACCACCGTTGCAAAACTTGCTTATAGATATCAAAAGAAAGGCACAGTCCTCTTAGTGAGTGCTGATACCTACAGAGATGCTGCCTCAGAACAACTTGACATCTGGGCAAAAAAAGCAGGATTGGATATTGTTCGTTCCCAGAAAGGACAGGACGCTGGCGCTGTAGTCTATGATGGTCTTAATAAGGCAATTGCAAAAGGCATTGATACAGTCCTGATTGATACTGCAGGGAGATTGCACACCCGAACCGATTTGATGGAAGAATTAAAAAAAATAAAAAAGGTGATAACAAAAATCAAGCCCACAGGACCAGACCTTTGTCTTTTGACGATTGATGCTACACTCGGTCAGAATTCAATCCAGCAGGCAAGAATCTTCACTCAGGAACTCGGTATCAATGGTCTGATATTAACAAAATTTGATGGCACTGCAAAAGGCGGTGCGATAATTCCGATATGTGATGAATTAAAAATTCCGGTTCTATATCTCGGTATCGGAGAAAAGATTGAAGACCTCATTGAATTCAACCCTGGAGAATTCGTTGAAGCGCTATTTGAAGATTAAATTTCTATCAATGGTCAAAATATCTATTTCAATAAAACCAACTTCCTGTTTATTAAACATTTTTCAGTCCTAATTTGGAGAAAATAGACACCGCAGGTGAGCCCCTTTAAATTAATCTTTAATGTATTTGCTGACCTGTTAAACCTCATTCCTTTCACCAATCGCCCGGTAATATCATAGATAGAAACGATTACCTCAAGATTTGGATTAATTCTTGCATCTGTGCCAAAATTATTAAGATGAATCTTAACCCAATCTCCTTTAACAACACTCGGCATATTGAACCCGTATCCTATTATCTCTTCTGAACCTGCCTGAATCCCGGCACTACCCTTCCCGATGGTCTCTTCCCTGTATGGCTCAAAATCAACAACTCCCTTTGTTGAGTCATCATAATAGTCATAAATGAATAATGCTATTGAGTCTTTATTATTTGTGCCCCACCGGTTCCCTTCAGCAAATATGTAATTTTTTGTATTATTATAGACCGCAAAACTGGTATCTGGCATCTGGAATCTGGCTTCTATTAGATTCTGTCCACTCATCTTAATCCCCAAGATTGGCAAGGCATCCTCTGTAATATAAACACCAATGAGGTTATTCAGAATTTCATTCTTATGCACCAGCCCAATTGCACTATTTGTAAAGATAATCCCGGTATCATTATCAGAGAATGTATTATCAAATAAAAGTGCCATCTGCCCTTTGATTTCATCAACTTTTTCTCTGTCATTCTGAACCTTTTTAGGCATTTTGTCTTGCTGTTCTTGTTTCAGCATCTCATCTGGATTAGGGACTTCAGTCCCGTTTGGAATTTGGAATTTAGAATTTGCCTGCCCCGTTAGATGTTCACTATCTAACGGGGTGAAGGATTTCGTGCTTCGGATTTCGAATTTATCTTCTTTTGTGCGATAAATCGCACCGCTACCATTCTCCGTTTCACATTTCACATTTAACCTTTCACCAATCATTTCCCTGATATCCTGGTTTTCTGATACCCTGATTCCCTTGTATCCCTTTTCTTCGCCTTTTAATAAAAGTCCTGTGATATTATTCCTGAACTCACACCGCTTCACCAAATTCAACTTTCCATCATTTATCACCGCACCCTGATTATTATTCCAAAATTCACCCTCCATTATCTGGGAACTCTTTGATTCTGAATTCACCCCAACCGCGCAATCACTTATCTTACACCTTTTTACCTTGAATGGTTTATTCAATTCATAGGAAAGCCCAATTTCAGCGTAATCAATCTCTGCAAAACTCATTTCAATTGCTGGCTTTGGATTCTCAAACCTTATTCCATACCAATCACCTTTATCTGGTTGTAATGCATCTGATGTAAAGATAACAGGCATTGAATCATTGCCCAAAAGTTCCAATTTACCACGAATCATAAACTCAGCCCTGGTTGAATCAATCCCTGAATGTTCATCATCAAAATTAGGAATGAATCTTATCTTTACCCCGGGACCAATCGTTAAGGTTACACCAGAATCAACCCAGACATCGCCTTTGATTAATATATCCGTAAGCCAGGTTGTATCTTTTGTAATATGCCCGCTAAATCCTTCAGGGATATGAGGCACAATATAGAAATAGCCAGTATCTGGATTCCTTGCAAAATTCCCGGCTGAATCCTGAGCAGTGAAATAGTAAGCAATCACACCACCTTTATAGCCCAAGGGCAGCTCGCCCCAATTCCTTCTGTCATTCTGAACTTGTTTCAGAATCTCGATCTTATTGTAGCGGTCGGATTTATCCGACATTTTTGTTTGATTAATCAAACCGCTACAATTCCCTTGATAGTCTGATATCCTGATATCCTTCCCACTAATATCCTGATTCTCTGATATTCTATCTTTCGGTATCGTCCACCAATACCAATCATTAACAATGCTATCATGCCCTACTGCAATTCCATCATAAATCAAACTATCTATTGCTACGCCAATTCCATCTGTAATCTCACAACCAATCAAATAAGAGGTATCAGTCTCAATCACTTCAACTGAATCACCGAATACCGGTGGTGTATAATCATATACTTGTGTCAGGACCGGTGATGTGCCATTCAAATCAGGTATAATGTAGTGTGTCTGGACCAAATATCTGTATCTCTTTTCACCGCTGATTAGAGAATCGGTAAATCCATTTTCTAAAAGCGAATCGCCAATCACCAAAAACTCTAAACTATCCTCACGCAAAACCCGATAATAGATACTGTCAGGCTGGTAAGCAAATCCTGCCTGGATGAGTAGATTACCGAATGTTGAGTCTTTAATCCAGTTATTATCTTTTACAAGTGTTCTGTACGCACCATCATCTCCATCCCCATAGAATCTTATTCCCTGGCCAGATAGGATTGTAAATATTTCTCCGGTTATAGGAACTGAGTCAATATCAAATTCAATCCAGTTTGCCTCTTGTTGACCAATCCTGAAGGAGTCCCCTGGATAGATTTCATTCCCTGGTAAGCCTTGATCAACTGAACAAAAGTTAATATAAAGAATTGCGGTGTCAGGGATTATCTTCTCAATAAAGACCTTGATCTTCTTAAGGTTTGCCGGTATATACTGGGGTGTCCAGCGCACCGCAATTGAATCAGTTTTTGTCTGGTAAGGATAGCCAGAATGGTAAATCAGATTCTCTAAAGGGTTTTCCCAGGAGATTTCAATCCTTCTATTTATTGTATCTGTCGTACATTCTGATGGTGGTAGACAAGACAAGACCCAGAACTGGTTATAATCAACCGATGGTAATCTCGTTTTATTCCCGAAACTATCCTTTAATGCGATATAATAGGCTAAATTCGTGCCTCTCGGTTGTGCCGGGATATAATAAATCAATGTATCACCTTTTTTGATTTGATGGCTCAAGCGATTTAATGTAATGCCATTGTGATAGAATAGTGTATCATAGATTTTTGTCTCATCAGTGGCAGTAATTTTTACTATATGCGAAATATTCGGATTATAGGTATTTTGTGGAATCTGGATGAATTGGGCAACTGGTGGCATTGTATCGGGCACATAGACCATAAAACCTTCAGAAGAATAGGTCAAAAAAAGGCTATCTTTGTAGAATCTATAATTTAAGAATGCTGGCCCACGCTCAAGATTCGGCACAACTGCTGATAGATCAATCATATTGAAACCAGAATCTAATGGAATGGTATCACATAAACCTTCATACCATAAGTAATTCTGCACAAAATCCAATCTAACAATTACTGAAGCAAAAAAGTTTGAGTTTAGTTTGAATCTTATAAACATTGTATCACCGATCTGGTATTCGTTTGTATCAAGGCGACATTCAGTGACAATTATCTGATAACCCTGGACATCAAAGAGTTGAGAAGAAGAGAATTTCTTTAATGTATCACCATCAATATAGAATTCAAAGTCAATTGAGTATGTGCCACTTGCCAGTTCTTTGGGCAGGGCAAATTGAAATCTATTATTGAGCGAATCAATCCATAATGAATCCTTGATTTGCGGGAAAGGATAGAATTGCAAACTATAGAGAAGTTTACCATTATAAGGGGACTCAACAGTAGCAAATACCGTATCACCCATCTTATAGACCTGTTTATCAGTAATGATATTACAGGTATCATTTGCACTAAAGACATAGATTGTATTGAGCCACAATCCTCGACCGGTCTCGGTATAGACACCATAGAATAAAAGATTTGCCACTGGGTCAAATGGAAAGATGAATTGCTGGGTAATGGAAGGGAGCTCAAATCTCTCTATTATTGTATCCCTGAATCCACCTGCTTCATAAATCCTTAAATTTATCCGCTCTAAATAAGAAAATGTATCCGCAAATTCCACTTTATATTGGATTGACCCCACTTGTGCGGTTATAATAACACCGCCAGCAGTATCAATCCGAACCCATTCCGAATAATGCACACTATCCGGTTCCACCTTTCTCACCCAACCCTTGAATGTTCCCTGTCCTTCAAATTTGACCATAAGACTATCAGACAATCCGACTGAAATAACCTTGCTCACATAAACCCCTGCTGAATCTTTTGGTTTCAGCCTTTCAGCATTTGAAAAGTCAATATTCAATGAATATCCAGCAAGATAGAAATTCTGGGTTATATTCTCACCATTGTAATTTGCAGTGCCAAAGCCCTTTATATTCCTTTCGTTTTGATTTGCAATATTTAAATTGAGGATAACTGTATCCCCTTCCTGAAAATTTGGCTGGTTAAGATTTGCACTCACAAAAACCCTATAGCCCAAAATCTTGATGGGCAGGATATATTCTTTGCTACCAAGCCAGACCGAACCATAGATTGTTCTTTCATCCATATCCTCAGGGATAAAGAAGATAAAGGTATCGGTCCTTGCTTCAGCAGGATTGAGTGATATGGGTATTGACTCTTCTCCAATTCACCAAGTTCTATCTTTAAATTTTCTTCACCAATTGCCGTGCCGGTATTCTTTGTGGTAATACAAATCTTTGCTGTATCCCCTGCATTGAAGGTCAGAATTTCTTTAATTTCTTCTATCACCATCTTTGGCTCAAAATAGAGCGAGTCACTCCGCTCAAATACCATCTGCCCGTTCTGTAAGACCCTTGCGGTCAATGGATACATCCCTTCACTCAAAATTGCATTGCTTGAAAACCTCATCGTATCAACTGACAATCCAGCAATTTCAAGTTCTCTTATCTCATTTATGAAACTTCCATAAAGTCCAATATTGCCATAAAAGATATTTGCGGAGTTGTTTCTGATGAAGAGATCAAATATTAAATTACCAAGACTATCACATTCTGGCAAAAGAACTATTGAATCAATACTCACTAAATCTGGCGGGATGATGTTGACCGAAACACTACCCGAAGATAAAAGCACAGAATTTGATTCGGGCAATGCCTGCCAGGCTAATTGATACCTTCCATAAGCAAGATTTACACCCCATTCACCATTTAATGTATCGCGGATGCCAAGTAGGCAAGAGTAAGTTATTGAATCATAGATGAAATCAAGGGAATCAATAATTTCAAGATGGAGATTGAATGCACAGTCAAACTCACCTGTATTGACCACTGAGTAAGGAATCAAGACTCCATTTGCAGAAGAAAGAATAGAGTCAATGTTTACCTCAAGTTTCTCTCCGAACCTTATTTCGTATTTTTCAGCAACTTCTTCGGGCTTCAACATTTCAACCTTCAGGGTCTCGTCTTTTATAATTGTAAAAGAATGCCCAATGTTTCTTGATTCCTGGGGCAATAACATAAATGTATCAAGATAAATACTATCTCCACAGGAACTCCTTAAAACAATTTCTACATCTCTGCTCCACCAGTTATAGAGCTCAGTCTGCACCTCAAAGGGATGATGACTAACACTACACGGATAGGCAACCCAAAATCCTATATCTGGGACTTGAATATCCACACCCCTGTATTGTTTTAATGTATCAAGCCCGGTTCTAAATAGTAAACCAGTAAGCACAAACGAGATTGAATCCGAGAGCAAAACCGATAAGGTGCAGGCAGACTGTGCCTCAATCTGTGCCAAAAGGGTATCAAAGACCTTGATATCCCTCTTGAATAGTTCTAAATTGAGATTTGTATAAATTGAATCCGAATTATTTACAACAATCGCCTTTGCATTTATTGGTTCACCTGGATAGTAGACATCCCTGTCGGTCTTAAGTGAAAGGCCAAGCATAGAAGAGAGGAGATAGAAGTTATGGGAGTTTAATGGAGGTAGCCTCTGGCCGTTATTCAAATATGCATCACCCCATAATATAAACTCCCCGGAATCAGAGAATACCCCTGCATTCCTCTCAATCAAGACCGATTCTTGAGGGGCAAAACTCAAGGCAAAAGAATCCTGCCACACAATATCACCACTCCGACGGGTAAGATATGTAATGTCAAATTTTTCTATCTCTGGAGATAGCCCATTTGGTCTAAAAATTTCTGCTTTAAAGAACGGTGTGCAACAGTTCTGTTCAAGGTCAACAAATTGAAGCGAATCAATCGGATGCCAAACCCATTCCTCAATATCTTTACCTTTTGCCAGGAACCCGACCATAAAATACCAGTCAATGTTTCCGTTATTCAATGCCTGATTTGGCAGAAATTGGGTGATATATTTTATCCCCGGTATCCATGCCACTTGTGTGCTTGTCCATCCCTTATTCCTTCCATAATTTGTCAGAACCTCTCCACTCACATAGTCAAGATAGTCCGAATAAATCTTTGAAAGATGAACCGTGGTATCACAGGCAACAATTTCATCAGGATAATTAGAATAGTATTCAAGGAGATTGCCCGCCTCATCATACTTTGCAGTTTTTAAACTATCCATATCCGCACCATAGAGATAACCATTATTATCAACCGCAATCTGCGAAAATCTACCTGTGCCTTTTGTTCCAATGGAATTGCCATTCTCATCAAAGAGATAAACCTTTGCCTTAGTCAAATCCGCAACATAAATCTTGCCTGTGCGGTCAATCGTTAAATCCTTTGGCTCAATCAAAGAATCCGCGCCAAAGACAAGTATTGTATCACCGTTTAAGGTTGTCTTGAGCACACAATGGTTTGCCTGGTCAACTAAATAAAGATTACCATTAAATAGGCCAATACCACCCGGGTTTGTGACCTTCCACCGTTTATCAATGCTTCCTGAGCCACAAGCGACTTTATAAACATATCCGCTATCCACATCAACAATATAAAAATGGTCGTGGTCCATTGCAAATTGATAGATTGAACCAATCTGGGTTAAATCGTAAGTTTCATTCCATTCTGGATATGGCCCAATAATCTTACGTCTGATATCCGTTGATAAAGAGACATAGACTTTTTTATCATACTCTGCCATTGCGGTATATCTGATTGGCTCTGCACCCTTTCCTCTTCCCTGTTTCTTTGCCTCAAGGATTTTTAACAGAAGTTCCCTTTCATTATCCCCTTTTCTCCCTTTTCCACCCAGTCCTTTATTCCCTGGCTCAAGTCTCCACCAGTCAACTGGATAGCACTTATCCCAGCCGAGCAACTTTAATTTACCATTAGACAATGTGCAGCCTGGGGAGGACCATTCATCAACCGGCCAAAGCCATCCATATTCATCCTCCGGAATAAATGTCGTATCCCCTGGATACAGACCATAAGGTCTGATTGACAAATCCATCTTTCCATTAAACTGATAGTCCCCATTCCTACAATTCGCCTGGGGCTTTATTGAATCATAGGGCAGATAAATATCCTTTGAGGTCATTAAGGTAATATCAGCACCTACCCCATCAATCTCTAAATCAATCCGTTTGTTTATTGGTATGTTATATCCTTCAACAATGCCGTTGACAATAAGATAATAACGCCCACTCATCACTGAAGGAACGGTAAATTTATAAAAGCCGAAATCTTGAGGATAGATTTGAATTCTTATGCTATCCTGGTAAAAGCGATTCCAATTGTAGTCCCAGAGGGAAATCTCGGAAAGATGGACATCAATAATTGCACCACCACCGTTATAAATCATCACTAAAATTGTATCTCCGACCCGATAAGCAGAAGTATCGGTTGAGCAAATTACATATGGTAGTGGAATATAAAAAGGTGGTTTAATACTATCTGTAAATGCTGGGGTTACGAATTTGGTATAAATGTAATGGTAGCCCGCAGATAGTGTCTCAGGAATTACGATTGAATAACAGAAGATTGTATCCGACTTCGGGAGTATTGTTAATGGTATTGAATCATAGAATCCGACTTCTGGGCAGAAA
>JBNAVN010000006.1:11608-74000 GCA_049700315.1 bacterium | reverse complement strand
GACTACTTCCGCAAGGCTGAAGCCTTGCCCTACGCCATTAGTTTGATATCGGGTATCAGGTATCTGGTATCTGATTTGTAGGTGATTTTTGAATGGATTTGGGGATATGCTGAAATAGAATTTGTCTCCACTACTCTTTCTCACAAAACCTTCTTTGATCCCGGGCCAGAATCGCGATTTGTAACAACCAGAATTATATGGATCATACCGAAACATAGGCCAGTCAAAAACCTTTGCATCAAGATTGAATACCCAGAATTTGAAATCATTTGCACCAACCATTAACTCAAGTTTTCCATCGCCATCAATATCAAAAACTGCAGGTGATTGCTCAATCCTTATGCCAAAATGTATGGGAAATCCCGTTACAAGATTTCCATTGTTGTGGAAGGCATAAAGATCCCAATCTGCAGCACCACAGATAACATCCACTGAACTATCGCCATCAGCATCAGCAACGATTGGGAGTTTAAAGTCATGACCAATCACCGGTGGAAATCCCGACACTGCAAATCCTGAAGAATCAAAAACCATAATTGTCTGCATTCCTTGATTACTACCACATATTATTTCAGGTCTTTCGTTGCCAATGATATTTGCCAGAACTGGATATGCCTCAACATCACCCAATGCAGGGATATGATTCTGCCAGAGAATATTTCCGTAAGAATCAATCACATTGACAAAATCTGTAGAATCAGTGTAAAAACAGATTTCAAGATTGCTGTTACCCATTATATCACCAAGGACCGGTGAATAGGTCATCTTTCTTGCTACTGCAACAGGAAACGGTTCAAGATAATTTCCATAACGATCCCAGACAAACAAAGAATCTGAATTAGAACCTCCGCAGGCTATTATTTCCAGATTGCCATCATCATTTATGTCGCCAATTGCTGGTGAACCACCGTGCCAGCCATATAGATTTTTCAACAAGCCATCAGGAGAATACACACCGCTGCCATCATGATGGAATACATACAATTTACCATTTTCAGTTATGACAAGAATTTCAAGATCACCATCTTCATCAACATCAGCCAGAGAAACAGAACCAAGCACACCACCAGGAACTGATTTGGGCCAGCCCGGCAATGGCAACCACACCGAATCAAATTTTGCCAAAACATACAAATTGTTTTCCCAATGTCTGACACCAAAACATATTTCCAGAGCGCCGTCATTATTAACATCACCAACTGCCGGTGATGACCAGATTTCTTTTCCGCAGGAAAAAATTCTGCCAAACGGGTCATTGCCTACGGGTGTTCCATCATTGTGCCAGACATAAACATCACCATTCTTTGCACAGACTGTTATTTCAAAACCTGAATAAGCAGTATCAAGGTCTCCAAAATTTGGCGATGAAAAAAGATACCCAAAAACAGTCCTGGGCCAGCCCTGAGCAGTCAAAGGATTTGTCTGGGCTTTGATTGTATCTGAAGGCAAACTCTGATTCATTGATGAATCAATTGCAATCAGATAATAATAATAATCAACATTCTGTTGAACATTCAAATCTTCAAAATAGCCCACAGGAGATAATGAATTTTTAATAAATTCAAAAATCCCTGAAGGGTCTGTTGAACGGTAAATTCTATAACCACGGGCTCTATTGACCGGTGTCCAGTTCAAACTTATGGAATTTGGCTTACCAAATGTCCATAACGATTCAGGTCCTGGCGGTGTGCCTAATACCACCTTTTGCTCCTGAACCTTCGCATTATGGTAATACAGAGAGAATTTGTAGCATAAAGAACCCGGAGCATTCAGTCGTAAAACAAACGAATCCTGGGCAGGTTCAATCGCACCGGGCAGGACCAAGGGAAAGTGAACAATACTGTCCAAAATGCTAACTGTATCTGAATAGGAATGAATCTTTGCATAAAGAGAATCACCAGAACAATGCCCTTGATTTTCAACAAAAGGTAGAACTCTATAAAGATTGCCTTGCCCTGTGAATTGCTGAGTAAACAAATAAAGAATCGGTGATTCCCCAATGACCTGACAGGTATCATAATTTTTCAAATCATAATCAATCTCCATAAAAAGATCAATGCTATGCCGGTCAGGCATCTCTGTGCCAATTCCTAATTTCAACGGCGTCAAATTTTCTTTGATTTCACCGGGCAGCATTGTTCCATAGAAAGCAGAATCAATAATGATTGTAGCAAAACTATCAGCAGTTGAAATTATCACATTAACCGCATTGGCTGCCTGGTCTCCATTATTTATCAAACCCAGATACAAATCTATGACTTCATCAGGATTAGCAATTCCATTTCCATTCCCAAGAGAATCAACTACTCTGCAGTGATGATAAGCAACAAATGGTACTGAAGGTTGCACATAGATTGAATCAATATGGGGGATAAAATCTGGAGCCATTATTGTATATTTCAAAAATCCCGGAGACTTGGTCTTGATTGGTGTAGTTGATATTCCTGCAAAGCCTGTATCTTTGATGAATAACTCATTTTCCTTGCTGAATATTACAAAAAATGTATCCAGTGGTGGATAAATGTGTATCATCACTGTATCCTGTCCAAGGTTAACCGTATCCTTATTCAATACCACAGAATCAACAAGATGGGGTGTGGTACGCCACATGCTCAATGTTGGATCGCCTAATAGATTAAGAGAATACTGAAACACCCTGGACCAGGTGTCAAACTGGGATTGACCAACAAGCGGAATCTTTGCCCAGGCAAGAGCACCAGAAAGCGTATGGTCAAATAATGCATCAAAAAGATAAGTCATATATACTTCCTGATCCTGGGCAACACTGGAACTTGACGGTCCTATAAAACCGATACCACCGCCATGCTGATTCATTACCCAGTGTTCGCCAAGACAGTCCTCCTGGAACGGACCTGAATAACAGGTAATAACCACCATCATCGGATATTTTGTGTTGGTCAAAGAATCATAGGTAAAATTTGTAACGAACTCACGGGGATTTGTTCTTGCCCGCATCAGATTAACATCGCCATGGGCAAGAAAAGTAATGAGATTATAATCTTCATAAATAGCATTTAGAAATTCCTGTTTTGGTTTCTCATAGAGAAATTTCTTGGTATAAGAAAAAGGTAAATGAGTGCTCAAACGATTTGCCATATAATAGGAATCATATTCACTTATAAATACACTACAACAAAACAATGATTTGCGGTAATATGGAATCATTCCATTGGGTGGTATCTGGTAATCAAAAATATAGGAATACATTTTATTGAAATAGCCGACCACATCTTCAGGATTGTGCGCAGGAATTCGTCCCACCAGGACATCAGGATAAAGGTCGATTGAATCAGGCACCTCACCGAACCGATCATCGCCATCAAAATTCCAGTTACCATCAAGGTCGGAAAAATAAAGGTCAGTTGTGATATGGGCTGGATAGTTGCCCATAACATATTCAATCCATACCCACCGTGTTGGTATTTCTGGTACATCGTTTCCCAGCAGAACAAAACTTACGCCCCATTTCTGCACTGCCTCTTTCAGAAAATTCCTTATCCTTTCTGCATCATCCACTCCTTGATAATGCTGTTTAATCCAGGTCATAGTTTTTATTACACTATTGAAACCCAGAAGTTTCTTTAACCGCTGAAATTGTGCATATGCGGAAACAGTCTGGTCAGTAGTAATGATCAACAGGTCAACAGGTGGTCCTAAAAGAGATGGCAATTCAGTAGGCGATAAATCTTCAGAATTTTCCTCAATATAGTATTCAGGGCTAACAATCTGAAAACCAGCACCTTTACGATCAACAGTTCTCAAAACAAGTTTTTCAAACACCTTTTTTGAAAGACTTGTCTGGCGGATTGGCGCTATACCTGATTGGACAATTTCGGTTTCTATTTCTACATCCAAATCTCTCAGAATTTCAAGTTTTCTTAATACCGGATTATATCTGAAAGGTGCAATTGCAATTTGACCAATTCTATAGCCCCTTAAATTACCTGAATGAAAACCCTGAACAGTATTTTGTGGATAATAGTCAGATGAACTGTAGATCACTGGATCCGGTTCAACAAAGCCATTCGCCTGTCCGATTATTGCCCTTTTCTGAACTGGAAAAATATCAAATTCGCCAGGGACCTGTTCCCATTGTGCATTCACAACCCTGACCTCTCTTATTTTCTGATTTGCGGATAAAGTGAATAAATGAACAATCAAGGGAATTTCTGGTGCACCAGGGGTATCAGGAATTATACCATTCTCAACAACAATTTTTTTAAACCCCTGGGAATCTTCAAGTTCATATCTCAGATTCTCCAGTGGAACATTAATAGTAAAGGCAATCAGTTGAGTTATTCCTAACCCTATGGCAAAAATTATTCTACCTGGTTTCAACATATCTTATTCTCCTTCTTGGGCTTAAGTCTCTTGTTAACCCATTACTAACACCCCTTATAACAATATATTATAACCCCTAACTATAAAATGTCAAGGGGTAATCGCATTCTCCTCTCAAAGCCATAAATCCTTTTGAATCCATGCGCCCGCGCATAGGTCTGTGCCTCTTTTATCCCTTTTGAAAGATCTTCTAACTTATGGCAATCAGAACCAACCGTGATGATTTCAATGCCTGCTTCTATTGCAAGATTCATAAAATCATCTGAAGGATAAAATTCATTGCACCTTCTCCAGCCCGCAGTATTTATTTCAAGCCCTAATTCGTATTCAGCCATTAGTCTAAAAAGATGGTATATCCTATCCCGGTCAAATATTTTAATTGCTGGACCATAAAAATTCAGACCATATTTTTTGTAGACATCAAAATGGGCAACTGCATCAAAGAGCTCGCTACGAATAAGAATTTCCATCACCTTGAAATATTTTTCCAACAATCCTTTTGCATCACTCCTTTGGAAAAATGTAGTGCATTCCTTTGAACTGTCAATACAAATGTGGTCAAGACAATGGATGCCAGCAAGTATATAGTCCAGCATCAAACCGTCTGTCAGGGTTTTTAGTCGTTCTCCAATCCCATCAAAGAAACCAACCTCAATTCCGAATTTAACTTTTAATCCCCTGTGTTTACACAATTCTTTCTGCGCCAGTACTTCATTCTGAAGTTTATGAAGTGCATCCCTGGTAATAGGCATAACATTACCATTAAATCTTATGAGATTGTCATTTCTCTTTTCATCAAGTTCGCAGTGGTTCGTAAAGCAAATCTCTTTCAAACCCAATGCAAGGGCTCGTTCAACATAATCATTCAAACTGCCCTGTGCATCAATTGAATGATTTGTATGGATATGATAATCAACCATCTATTTTTTTCAGACTTACGAGAGAATGACCCTTTCATCAAGGGGCTCAAATCTATCGGCTTTTTCTTTCAGATCATAGGCAGTATTTTCTGGAAAAGAAAATATCTCCACCCGCTTGTGTCTATTACGGACAAATTCAACAAGGGGTACAAAATCGCCATCTCCAGAAGCAAGTATGATCGTGTCAACATAATCAATTATCCCGAGGATATCAAGGGCAATACCCATATCCCAATTTGCCTTTGCTGAACCATCAGCACGGGTGCGCACATCCTTTATCTTGACAATATAACCAATGTGTTCAAGGCTTGTGGCAAAAGGTTTCACATCTCCTTCAGGTGGCTGGACAATATATGCGTAAGCTTTTACAAGATTTCTTTCACCAGCGATCAATCGCAAAAGTTTCTCATAATTCACTTTTGCACCGTAACTTACCTTTGCTGAATAATAGAGGTTCTGTGAATCCACAAAAAGGGCGATGTTTTCCTTTTTTGTCAAATTTGAGGCAGCAAGCAATGTTCTTAATAAATGTATCTCATCGTAAATCCTGGCATACCATTCAATATTTTTTGTAATCAAAGATTTTATATCTTCAATGGTTTGAAAAAAGACTGACAATCTTTCATTGAATGTAGTATCTATCTGGTCTTTAAGTTCCCTTGTTTCCATAATTACTCCTTTTTTTCTTCTAAATCCTGTCTTTTAAAGAGGGGCAAATAATAATACAATGCCGGCTTTGATTTTTCGTCGCGGGCATTGGTCCACACCAATGTATATTCCTGGGTTCCCCGAATATCAACAAAGATAAATTCCAGTCCATTGTAATACTGCCAGTATTCATAGGGTTTTGATTCTTCAAATTGCTTATTTTCTATTTCATCCGGAGACCCATACTTTATATAAACACGACCGCGGTCAGTTTTTGAACCAGATCTGGTTCCCTCCTGAAAATGCCCATCTGCATATTCATATCGCTGGGCAATTTCATTGTAATTGTGTCTTTCCCAGAATTTCTTTAAATACATCTTTCTACCCTCATCCTTCAAGGTCAAAAAATATTTATATTCCTGCGCACTCACAAAGTATTCAATTCCATCGTAATAGGGCAAATCTTCAGACAATTCAATCGGCTCCCTGGTTTTTCTTATTGTAAAACTGACTGACTTTTCAGTTGACCTGCCCATGGATGAATCACATACAACAATCTTCACAACATAATCATCAGGCTTAAATGCTTCAATATTGAAACCTAAATTTACCGCCTGTCGTGAAAATTTCTTTTCTATTGTTCTCGTAATCTTTCTAATAACCCTTTTCGCAGTATCGCTAATTGTATAACAGATGACCAAATTTGTAGTATCAGGACTGATATTAGAAAGTTCATAATAGACAAACAAATTCTTTGTCCCTTCATCAAAAATGCCTGAAGGGTTAGGTATGATTTTCAAATTGCCTTTTGTTAAATCACCACCTGTACTATCTTTGAAAATTGTCTTTGCCAGCAAGATATCACTCATCAGATAATCATCCTCCACAATCTTTCTCATCCCTTGAACAGTCCCTGTTTTATCTCCAGAACTCACAACAATTGTATAATCATACTCACCAACTGGTAGATACTTACCAAATTGCAGGTAAAATGTTGTTCCTTCCCTTGCGGCTTGAGAAAAGGAAGGAATAGCAAACTGATAAAACAAAGAGTCAGTGAGGGAATCAGTGTGTTCTCGGTTTACAAGTTTAATATCCAGACGACAATCAGCAAAGATTTTTCTTTCATTTTCTTTGTAGTACAGTTCGTTATAGGGAATCGCGCAGTTAAATTCAAGGAAAAAAATATCTTCGGCAATTGTTTCAAAGCCAAGTGAATCCTGCATTCTCATAGGAGTATAGTATAATACGGGTTGAACATAAAAATTGATCGCATTGGTCAATAGCAATAACAAACTCATATTCTCTCTCCTTGTGGACTCATAAGTAGATATTCGCCAAAACCATGGCGATCATAAAATATGAATTTCAGATTCAGGCGATAATAAAGCCAGATTTCGTATGGTTTTGAAGAAATCTCATAGGGTCGCGATTGAATTTCATCAGGCGGACCAAACTTAACATATATGCGTCCCCGATCACTGCGCCAGCCCTTGTCGCCGAATGAAAAATGCTCCTGAGCATAATCAATCCGCTCAAAATACTCTGCTTCTTTTTCATTGTATTCGGTATTGGGTGTTGGATCATACTGCTTCCAAAATGCCTTCCAGAGTGAATCCCTCTTTCCCAGCTCTGCCTTTTTTAATAACGCAACCTCGCTGGGTGTAGCAATATATTCAAGTTGATTTACCTTTAACTGCCAGGTTGTTTCATCAAGATAAAATGGCCTTTCAATCACAACCGGTACAGAAATCGCATCTATGCGCCGGGATTTTTCAGTCAACACAAATTTCAATTCATATTTTCCAATGGTGAGGGGCGCAACCATAAAAATTATAGTATCTTCATAGATTCCTGTCCGCAATGCCTTGCTTTTCTTCATCTCTTCCAGATAGACGGTGACCTCTCCCTGAATGTTTTTGGAATTTATCACTGTAAAACTAACCACCAAGGAATCATTGGTTGTTCGAGAATGAATATTGGCAAAGAAATTTATCGGTTTAATATTCTCGTACACATTCAGAATTTCTGTACCCACAAGATCAATGATCCGCAAATTGTATTTCCGTGCTGAATTAGGAATGATTAAACTCAGCGAATCGTAAAAATTTGTGCTATCTTCCTCCCTTTCTCTGAACCAGTAGTCACCAGTAATCTGATTTCCTTTATTATCAAAGACTAATACCTGAATCTCATAAGATGCTATATACACAGAATCCCGGGCAATAAATTTCAAATGCTGGGCAGGCATTTCTACCAGCAGATTCATACTACACGAAGAATCGCTAACCGGTACATAAGATACCTGCCATTTGACAGAGGTAAAAAGGAAAAAGACCAGTATCATATCACCTCTTTGGGCTACCCCGGGAATCCCTGAAAATTTCACGCATGACCGAGTCAATTCTTTTCGCAAAATTAAAACGAAGTCCTTTTTTCACGTGCATTGGTATTTCCAGTAAATCCTTCCTGTTTTCTTCAGGTAGATATATTTTTTCAATACCTGCACGTTTTGCAGCAATGACCTTTTCCTTTATACCGCCTACAGGTAGTACCCTGCCGGTAAGGGTGATTTCACCGGTAAATGCAATTTTTGGATCAATTGCTTGATTGCGAAACAATGAAGATAGAGACATTACAACTGCGAGTCCGGCAGAGGGTCCATCCTTGGGGATTGCACCAGCAGGAATATGGATATGCAAATCATATTCGTCAGGATTCTCTTTTATACCCCACTTATCAAACTTCGCTTTTAGATATGATACTGCTGCCTGGCAGGATTCTTTCATTACATCGCCAAGCAAACCTGTAAGGATGAGCCCTTTTTTACCCCGCACTTTTATGGATTCAATAAAAATAATCTCGCCACCCGTTGGTGTCCAGGCAAGACCTGTGGCAAGTCCTATCTCACCTTTACGCGCTGCAACCTCAGAAAAAATCTTTGGCGACCCAAGAAACTCAACAAGATTTTTGCTATCAATCTGCACGAATTTCTTTTTACCCTCAGCAAATCTCTTTGCTACTTTCCTGCAGATTGAACCGATTTCTCTTTCTAAGTTTCTTACGCCAGCTTCCCGGGTGTAGTTATTGATTATCGTCCTTACTGCATTTTCACTGAACTTAATATTGTGAGGTTTCAGACCACTCTCCAAGATCTGGCGTGGAATCAGATATTTCTTGGCAATTTCAAGTTTCTCCTCAAGGATATAGCCGGGTAGTTCAATAATCTCCATACGATCTTTGAGTGCTGGTATTATGGGATCAATAAGATTTCCGGTCGCAATAAACATCACCTTTGAGAGATCAAAAGGAACTTCAAGGTAATGGTCAGAAAATGTATAATTCTGTTCCGGGTCAAGGACTTCCAATAAGGCGCTGGATGGATCACCGCGGAAATCAGTTCCAATCTTATCAATTTCATCCAGCATAAAGACAGGATTCTGTGAACCACAGTTTTTAATGGATTGGATTATCCTGCCTGGCAAAGCACCAATATATGTTCGGCGATGACCACGAATCTCAGCTTCATCCCTTATTCCACCAAGAGAAATCCGAACAAATTTTCTGCCCAATGCCCGGGCAATGGATCTACCCAATGATGTCTTACCCACGCCAGGTGGTCCAATAAAACAAAGGATAGTTCCTTTGGAATCAGGTTTCAATTTCTTCACTGCCAGATATTCCAGAATCCGTTCCTTTACCTTTTCCAGGTCATAATGGTCTTCATCTAAAATCCGTTTTGCCCGGATCAAATCGTGATTATCTCTTGTCGCTACAGACCAGGGAATTGAAATCAACCAGTCAAGGTAAGTCCTTGAAACCGTATACTCGGCTGCCTGGGGTGGCATTTTGGCAAGACGGTCTAACTCTTTCATTGCAACTTTTTCTACTGATTCAGGCATTTTTGCCTCTTGAATCTTTTTTCTCAATTCTTCAATTTCCCGTGTGTGCTCATCAGCCTCACCCAATTCTTTCTGTATTGCTTTCAGTTGCTCACGCAGATAAAATTCCCTCTGACCTTTATCAAATTCATTCTTGACCTGCGAGCGAATTTTGGCACCCAATTCTAAGATGCTTATTTCTTTCTGCAACAAAGGAATCAACTTTAAGAATCGATCCCTGGGGTCACCAATTTCAAGGAGTTGTTGTTTTTCGCTTGCTTCCAGATTCGTATAGCCGGTGACAAAATTGGCAAGTCGGTCTGGATCATCAATATTCAAGACAAGTGCGCCAAGTTCATCTGGTAGATAGGATGCCAGTGATACAAGTTGCTGGAACATCGTTTTCACATTACGCATCAATGCTTCAAGAGACATTGTTTTTTTATATCCTTCAGGATATAGTTCAATTCTTGCCCTTAAAAATGGTTCAACCTGCACATACTCAAGAACTTTGAAACGTCTCAATCCTTTCACCAACAATCTGATTGTTCCATCAGGGAATCTCAGCATTTTTGTAATCTGTATCACACAACCAATATCGTAGACCTCTTCGGGTTTTGGCTCTTCAATATCCGGGTTGCGCTGGGTAAGTGCGCCCGCAAGTTTATTGGTCGTTAATATCTCATCAATCAATTTGGCAAGTTTTGGGGTCTGTATCACAAGGGGGACAATTTGATCAGGAAAAATTACCCCACCCTTAATAGGAATTATCCCTAATATATCAGGAATAGTGATTTCTTTTTCTTCCATTTATTACGCCTCCTCAATAGGTACTATATACTCTTTTTGAAGTGGAAATTTTATAGATAAGACGCCGTTCTCCAAATCATAAACACCTCTTTTCGGTTCAACAGGAATAGGAAAATTTATACGGCGGAAAAACCTTCCATATGAAATTTCAAGCGTATGAAAAATAAGATTACCGCGACCTATCTTCTCATCCTCTATCAAAAAAGGTTTCCTTGTCCCGGAAATCACCAAATGATTATTTCCCACATAAATTGTAAAATCGCCTTTGCGTACGCCTGGTATTTCTATGGTAACAAATATTGTGTCATCAACAATATACAGATCATAGCCAGGTTCCCAGTTTATAATACCTGATCTGAAATAACTTTCATCAAAAGAAGAATTCTCTTCTTTATAAACGATCTTCAATTCCGACATTAATACCCTTTTTGGATATGTCCTCGCCTTTTTCATATTGAATTATATATCAAAATCTTTTCCTGTCAATACTACCAGGCAAATCTATCGTGGACGCAAGGACGCAACAGGCAATATCATTTCTTCCATTGATATTCCTCCATGCTGAAATGTATATTTGAATTCTTTCTCATATTCAGTCGGTTTTGTGGGATAGATAAAATAATAGTCTTCACGCGCAATAATAAAGCGTACTGATTGATCCTCAGCAGGAAGATATAGTTCGCCCGGATTGTTCAATATCAACGCAGTTTTCTCATCGGCCCTGAGTGCCGGACCATATTTATATCTCAGGTTAGGTGAAATCTCTCTACCTCCATAAACAATCGTTGGCCTACGGACATGGATAAAACCATGGTCGGTAGTAAGAATAATTTGCCTTTTTCTACCGGCGATTGCTTTGAACAGCTCAAATATCGGCGAGACCGGAAACCAGTAACTGAGTAGATTTAAGAGCACCCGTTCATCATCTAACAATCCCTTCATATCGCCTCTACCCGGAATTGAGTGTAACAAGAGGTCAAAGAAATTTACTATCACAACAGTAATATCGCTATGATCATTGGCAATTTTCGGAATATTCTTTTCAATTTCATCAATCGTGGATAGTTTGTGGAAGTTAAAATTTATCTTAAGTCCGTTCCTCTTAAGCAGCTCGGTAAATAGTTCTCTTTCAAAGCGGTTCTGACCTTTTTCTTCAAAAAGCCAATATTGAGGATATTTCTGCAAGATTTCAAGGGGCAGTAGACCCGAAAAGATGCTGTTTCGAGAATAAGGTGTTGCTGAAGGTAAGATTGAATAATAGTACTGAGTTGTTATTTCAAACAAATCCCGTAAATATGGTTGCAGTTTCAAATATTGATCAAGTCGCATTGAATCAAAAATAACGAAACTTGTAGGTCCGTTTTTCAAGGCTGGAAATAGAACCAAATTGCATAAATTATGAGAAAGGATCGGCCCTTTGTTTTTTATGAAATTCTTGTATTCATAACTAATATACTTGGCAAATCCTGCATTTGCACTGAACTTTCTCTCATCATGAATTTCTTTTAGTTCTTTGCCTCCATATTCCAGGAATCTTATATCCCACGCAACAAGATTTCTGTAGTATTCCACCCATTCGTTGTAGTTGTTGGGCAATGAAGAAGTAGAACGAAATTGACCTGCATATTCCTCAGCCATTTTTTCCTCAATCAACTGTCTTCTTTTCAAAATTCTATTAAGGACTGAAAGTATTTGATTGAAACTAAATGGCTTGGTAATGTAATCATCCACCCATCCGCTATATGCCTGTTTCATAAGCGTTTCCTCTTCACTTTTGGTCACCATGACCACAACCTGTTGGGGACTATCAAGTTTTATTCTCTTTAATACTTCAAGTCCATCAACACCAGGCATTATTTCATCAAGAAAAACAAGGTCAAAAACCTCTTGTTGGACAATCCTTATACCGTCCTCACCAGAGGTTGCAGTCTTCACTTCATAACCTTCCTGGTTTAGAAGGTAAATAAATGGTTTTAATAGATCAATCTCATCATCAATCCATAAAATTTTCATTGTGAACTCCTTGGTATAAATATCTGAAATGTTGTTCCGCCGGGACCGGTCTTTTTCAGAATAAGTTTTCCTTTATGATAATCTTCAAGTATCCTTTTTGTCAGAACCAATCCCAATCCCCATCCATATTTTTTTGTTGTATAACCGGGTCTGAATATTTCTTTTTCTTTCTTAATACCGCTACCAGTATCAGAGATTTCAATAATCGCACCATCTTCACTGGATTGGGTCTTGATTGATACTACTCCTGGTTTTGAACCAATCGCATCCAGACCATTCTTTAGAATATTCTCCACTGCCCAATCAAGAAGAATGTCGTCAAACTTTACCAGCGGTAATGGTTGATAGTTCTCAAGAATCTGAATCTGGGTATGGGCACGTCTTTTTACATAGTTCACCGCCTTTTGAATAACCGGAATCGGATCTTTTTCAACAAGCCGTGGTGGCATTCCAATACGAGAGAATTTTTCCAGGACTTCTCTCATTCGCTGACTATCTTCAGCAATACCTTCATAGATTTCCTGAGGTATACTTTTCTTCAAGGTTTCAAGCCAACCCGAAAGAGAAGAAAGTGGTGTTGCCAGTTGATGTGCGGTTTCTTTAGCAAGTGAATACCAGATCTTCTCCTCTTCGCTTTTGCGATAAACAAGATAGCCCCAGAAACCCAGGAAGAGAAAGGCAATCAGAAATGCAGTCATAAGAAAAGGCAGAATTCTCAACGATCTTGTAAATGGAGACAATCCATAATGAACATAACCGACAAATGTGGAATCAAGACCACTTCGGATGACTATGGGAATGGGTTTGTGGTCGTGGTCCAAAATTTTAACAACCTTGGTAAGATTTGTATCTGAGACATTTTTTGCAGAAAATGGCTTTCCCTGGGCATCAGTCAAAACCACCGGGAAATCAATTTTTTCTATCACCTCACGAAATAACAGAGCGAGCAGTTCTTCTTCACTTGATCCTGGTCCAGAGGCATAGCTGGCAAAAATTCTTGAGGTTGTCTCGGTTTCTTTTTTTATCCGCTCAATCAGGTAATTAGAATAAATATATGTTACAATACCAAGCAAGGCTATTCCAATAAGAAAATATATTATGAGGGTGCGCGATGTGAATCCACCAGTTTCAGGCAAGACATGTTTGTCAGATTTACTACGCAATTGTATCATATTTCTTTCTTTTCTCCTGATATAGTCTTTTGTCCGCGCAGTCAATTAAGGTACCAAAGTCTTTGCCATCACCAGGATACATTGCAATACCGCAGGAAAACTGAACAGAAATATTGTTGTGTTTTGAGCTGGCAATCATCTGCTTCGCCTTATTTATACGATATTGAACTGAGCGTGGACCTGCATCCGGCAGAATAATAATAAACTCATCACCACCATATCGAGTGACATAGCCATTCTTTACTACATCCTTCAATATTTGAGAAACTTTCTTGAGCATGAGATCACCCGCGAGATGTCCAAATTGGTCATTATATTCTTTGAACCGATCAAGGTCTATCATTGCTATCGCCAGCGATTTCGGTTCTTTTTTTATCAATTCATTTAGTTTTTCCTTCAAGAACCGATAATTGTAGACCCCGGTTAGGTCATCGGTATATGAAAGAAAGACATTCTTTTCAAAAAGTTGATTGTTTTCTATTGCCAGACCCAAAAAATCACCAAAAGCCTCCAATAACCGTATCTTGCTCCGATCAGGAACTCGGTTATTCATTGGCTCAGCAAGAGACAGTATTCCTAATATTTCACCGCCTTTAGAGTAAATCGGGCTAATCAATAGGTCACCAGGGGACCAGAGATTATACACTCTCTTCTGTTCGGGCGTAGACTTATAAACTTCATATTCTCGGATTTCACTGAACACTTCTTCACTTGGAACATAATACGAATTAGAAATACGAAATCGGTCCTGCATTAGCGATTTAATGAGTTTATATGGAGGATGAACCTTCCTTGCCTCCCGTAGTTTCTTGGTTGAAATTCCCACGCCATGCATCCGCTCAAAAGAATCTGTCAAAGGATCATAGATTGAGCACATAATCTTTCTGAAACCCAAAATCTGCTGGGCACGACGCAGCAACTCATTGAAAAAGTATTTCAATTCATAGGGAGACAATAGAAGTTTTGCTATTTCCTGCAATCCTCTGCTTTCCTGTAATGCCTTGCTTAGCGCTTGAAATAATTCAATTCTTTCCAGGGCAATTGCCGCTTGATTACCAAGAAATTTCAGACGCATTATTGCACTTGTTTGATCAGAAATTTTATCATACTCATCCAATATAAAAAATCCCCGCACCTGATTTTTTATCGTGAAAGGCACAAAGAGGGCAACGCCGCTGCCTAAATGCTTCAATAAAACCTTTAAAAATTTGTTTTCTTTTTTATTAAGTGTTACAACCTGTCTGCTTCTGGTCAGCAGTCTGAACACCTCCTCAGGTAAGACTTTTATGGAAAAATTGTCCTGTTGACCAATCAGACGATCTTCAATCAAGTAAAAAAGAAATACTTCTTTTGTATCAAGCAATCGCTGGGCTGCGGATTCAGCAAACCAGATGACTTTCTTCACCTCCATAGTTGTTATTACATTCAAGTTCAACTCATTGATCACCTGAAATTCTGATATCCTTACTTTTGCAACACTACTGACGGAAAGCGATTGGGCAACAATTTTCAATATATTGCGCAATTTCTGAACTTGCACTTCATCCAGACTTTCATCCTTATCAAATAGCAAATACAATTGGTATTTCAAGCCGCTGATTTCCAATTCTTCACAAAAAACTCTGTTCTTTCTTTCATTTAAACTGATTCTTAAGGAAAATTCCTCAGAAACTTTGTATCGGAAAACAATTCGGTTATTAAAGACAAGTAAACAACCCCGGCTTGCAACACTGGTTCCTAACAACCTGACAACCTCTTTGATGTCCATATCCTGCAACCGCGCCTGACTCAATAATGACATAAACCTATTGATTTTTTCTTCCATACCAATCATTTTGTAATAATTTCCTTTTTGAAAATCCTGGCAATCTCACAAAATTCATCATCCGGTCCTAAATATGCATCACACAAAAATATTTTTTTACATGCTTCTTCAATACCTTCAGCAGCTTTATTGTAAACAACAATACTACCTGACCACTCTATTTTTTCGGATTCTGAATCTCTAATAGTATTGAAAAACAGCAAGGGATGATTGCCGGGCAAACTCTTTGATAGTGCCTTCAATTCCAGTTTGTTGAATTTAAATAGTGTGTGTGGCTCAACTAATTGAATCTGAAGAAAATTAATCAGCGAATCAATCCCATTTTTTACCAAAATGTTGTAGTATGGAAAGTTCTTTTGACCATAGAAGGCAATCCGCTTTGGCACATCAATTAGACCAGGCAGAGATAGATTGGCGTTCTCATTCAATTCAATCAACCAGTTGCACTGATAATTCTTCAGCTCTTTTTTAAGAAGATCATACTCCCGGGTCATAATCTGCGGAATCTTTTTCCAGTATATGACATGAAAGGTGTTGGATTTGAACATTTTTATGAAAGACATAAATGTTTCAGGTACAAGCAGAATAACACTACCCAACTTTCTCAAACCTCCTAAAAGTGGTAACATCTTCAGAAAGTCTTTTACCGCATAAGGTGTTGATACAAGAAAAACATCCCTTTTCTTTATGCCCAGTGGCTTGAATGGTCTATTTAATTTGTCTCTGACTGTTTTCAGATAAATTCGCTGGATAAAATTCATAAATATAAACTAAATTTCTACTGGGCACGTCTCTTGCTACATTTAATATACTCGGGTGGCGCATTGTTTACAATTACATCTCTGGTAATAATGCATTTCTCCACTCCGGAAAGATTGGGAAGATTAAACATAATGTCCAGCATATAGTTTTCCGCAATTGATCTTAATGCCCGTGCTCCAGTATTATACTTCATTGCCTGGGTCACGATTTCTTCAATTGCCTCATCTGCGAATTCAAGTTTAATGCCTTCAATCTCAAAATATTTTGCATACTGCTTGAGCAAGGCATTTTTGGGCTTTGTCAAAATTTCAACCAATGCCTGCCTGGACAATTTGTGGAATGGCGCTATTACTGGCACCCGACCAACAAATTCTGGAATCATTCCGTATTTTATCAAATCTTCAGGTTCAACCCGGGACACGATTTCATCATAGCTCAAATCACTGATTTCGGCATCAGTTAGAAAACCAATCTTTGTTTTTTTCAAACGACGCATAATAATTTCCTCAATTCCGGCAAAGGTTCCGCCTAATATAAACAAAATCTTCTTCGTGTTTATTGGAACATATTCCTGCTCTGGATGTTTTCTTCCCCCGTGAGGTGGACAATGAGCGATAGTTCCCTCAAGAATTTTTAAGAGTGCCTGCTGCACGCCCTCGCCTGACACATCTCTGGTTATTGAAGGAGAATCGCTCTTGCGGGAGATCTTGTCAATCTCATCAAGATAGATAATTCCTATCTCGGCGGCTTTGATATCAAAATTTGCTGCCTGTATTAAACGAAGCAGGATATTTTCTACATCCTCGCCAACATAACCGGCTTCTGTGAGTGGCGTAGCATCCGAGATGGAAAAAGGTACATGCAGAAGCCGGGACAGTGTCTCAGCAAGAAGTGTTTTTCCAGTGCCAGTTGGTCCGATGAGCAAGATGTTACTCTTTTGCAATTCAATATCATCGTCTGGCATCATCGTCCTTTTGTAGTGATTATACACTGCAACCGAAATCACTTTTTTCGCCCGGTCCTGACCAATAACATAACGATCAAGAAAAGATTTTATCTCCTGAGGTTTGGGTAATACAAAGTTCGGAGATTGAAAGGTTCTTTTTTCATCTTCAAGCAATTCATTACACAATCTAATACATTCATCACAGATATATGCCTGATTACCACGAAACATTCTTCTCACTGCGGTTCTTGGTCGCTGGCAGAATGAACAGACCGTTCTCATTAATCTTCCCTGGTTATCCTTTTCTGGTAACTATTACTTCGTCAATAATGCCATAATCTTTTGCCTCATCAGGGGACATAAAGTAATTTCGGTCTGTGTCCTTGGCAATCTTCTCTTCAGTTTTACCAGTGTGTTTGGCAAGTAATTTATTCAGCACCTCCCGAATTTTCAAAACCTCGCGCGCATGAATTTCAATATCTGAAGCCTGTCCCTGGAAAGCACCTTCTGGTTGATGAATCATTATGCGTGAATGTGGTAAGGCATACCTATGACTCTTGGCACCAGCCGCAAGCAAAAGCGCTGCCATACTTGCTGCCATACCAATGCAGATCGTTGATACTGCAGGTTTAATATATTGCATTGTATCATATATTGCCAATCCTGATGATACAATTCCACCGGGAGAATTTATATACAGAAATATATCTTTACTTGCATCTTCAGCCTCCAGAAATAAGAGTTGTGCCATAACAAGATTAGCAACAGTATCATCAATCGGTGTACCAATGAAAATAATTCTTTCTTTCAATAAACGGGAATAAATATCATAAGCCCTTTCTCCCCGACCGGTCTGTTCAATGACGAACGGCACGGTTAGCATTTTTTACCTCCTCGGGTGATAGAATTTTACCCTTTTGAACAATATTTGCGTTCTTTAACAGAAATTTGACAACTTCTTCACGGACTACAACCTTACGCAAATATTCCTTCACATCTTCATCCATATTCTCTATTTCAATTGCATTTCTTTGTGCTAATTTCATTACCTCTTCGTCTACTGCTAAAATATTCTCCTTCTGACCAATCCTATCAAGAATGAGATTAAAACGTGCTCTTTTTTCCGCTACTGGTAAAAAACGTTCCCGGGTTGAATCATTATCTACAAGATTGTGGGTCTTGAGCATAAATTGATATTCTTTTTCAGAAATTGCTTTCGGTACAGGAAATTGAAATCTTTCAAGCATAACCCGGGCAAGGCTTTCTCGCAATTCATCAGCCAAACGTTCTTCTTCTTCTTTTTTCAACATATCCTTTATGCCTTTTTCCATTTCCTCAAGACTGCCGAAATTTAGCATTCTGGCAAATTCTGCATCAACCTGAGGAAATATCCGTTCCTCAATCTTCTTCACCTTGAAATGGTAAATTTGTTTTTCAACCTGCACCTCTTTTTTCTGTCCCTTTTTCACACCAACCAATGCACGATTTAGTTCATCAGGAAAACTGCGGTCACCAACCTTCACAACGATATCTGATTGATTATCAATGATTTTATTATCTTCACTTATCTCAAGATCCATTGTTACAAAATCATCCACTGCTGCTGGTCGGTTTGCCTCAACAACCGATGCATAATTCTCTCTCAATCTATTCACGGTTTGTTCATAAAGATAGTCTACTGGCAAGGGTTCTTCTTTAAGCAGTTCAAGTCCCTTGTAATTCTCCACCTCAAACTTTGGCAGAACCTCAAGACGGAGACTGAATTTAATCTCTGCGCTATCGTCAAACTTAAGCAATTCTGGATTTGAAGCAGGTTCCCAGTTCTTTTCTTGAAGGATCTTTTTATAAGAATCCAATATCAAGTCATTCAATGCCTCAGCTTTGAGCGTATCATAATAACGGGTCCGGATCAAACCTTTGGGTGCCCTGCCTTTACGATAACCCTTGATTGCAACCCTTGCTCTTAGTTTTTCCAATGATTCTTCAATATAAGGATTCAATTCTTGAGCACCGATCTTAAACTCTATTTCCTTTTCAGTTTCGCCGTCATTAATTATCTGATATTCCAAAAAACCTCCTTATTGTCTCTGCTTTCCACACAGTAATTTACCCAGAAAAATAATGAAGATTATGGTGCGAGGAGGGGGAGTTGAACCCCCAACCCTTGCGGGACTGGATCCTAAATCCAGCGCGTATGCCAGTTCCGCCATCCTCGCAAAATCTTAAGAAATCTGCGTTTATTCTCTGGGCAATAATCAATTTTCTCATCACCATTGCTTAATTATATCCCAAAACCTCCTTGTGTCAATATATTGCTTTATCGCCCTGTTGACTTCAATGAAAATTTAGTTAATATATACAAGTAATAAAGGAGCAATATGGCAAAAGAAGAAAAAGAAAAGGTATTATCAATGGCAATAAGCCAGATAGAAAAGCAATTTGGCAAAGGTGCAGTAATGCGCCTGGGCGCTGAAGAATCCAAGGTAGATATAGGCGTGATTCCCACCGGTTCACTGATGCTTGACCACGCCCTTGGTATTGGTGGCTATCCAAGAGGCAGGGTTGTTGAAATTTTTGGACCTGAAGCCGGTGGAAAAACAACCCTTGCGCTTGAAGCAATTGCCCAGGCACAAAAGGCAGGTGGTAATGCCATATTTATTGATGCAGAACACGCATTTGATCCCAAATATGCCCAGGCAATTGGTGTAAATCTTGATAGTCTTTATATTTCCCAGCCTGATACTGGTGAGCAGGCACTTGAAATTGCTGAAATATTGACCCGGTCAGGTGGTGTTGATATTATCGTCGTAGATTCAGTTGCCGCGCTTGTCCCCAAAGCAGAAATTGCTGGCGAAATGGGAGAAATGCAAGTAGGCCTTGTGGCAAGATTGATGTCCCAGGCATTAAGAAAACTTACTGGTGTGATCAGCAAATCAAAGACAGTGGCAATATTCATCAATCAAATCCGAATGAAAATCGGCGTGATGTATGGCTCACCTGAAACCACGCCCGGTGGTCTTGCCTTGAAGTTTCACTCTTCTGTCCGGCTTGATATCCGTAAGATTGCCACCCTGAAAAAAGGTGAAAATATCATTGGTTCACGCACCAAGGTAAAGGTTGTAAAAAACAAACTTGCCCCACCATTCAGAGAAGCAGAGTTTGATATTATCTATGGTGAGGGAATATCAAAACTCGGTGAACTCGTTGACATCGGTGTTAACCAGGGTATTATTGATAAATCAGGTACCTGGTATTCGTTCAAAGATGAACGCATTGGCCAGGGCCGTGATGCAGTAGTTGAACTATTGAAAGCAAATAAGGATATCGCCCAGAAAATCCAGAAAGAGGTTCAGGAAAAACTGTTCAAGAAATCGGGTGAAGATAAGCAAGATAGAAGTTCAAAAGAAAAATAAGAAAAGGGCTTCCATCTTTATTGATGGCGAATTCAGATTTGGACTGAGCAACGAGATCGTGCTGAAATACAACTTAAAACAAGGTGATGAAATCAAAGAAGATGAAATCAAAAATCTCTTACTCGTTGAAGAAAAAGAAAGGCTAAAGCAGAGGGCATATAGATTGCTCAGATTCCGCAGCCGTTCAGTCAATGAAATGAGGCAAAGGTTAATGAATCTTGGATATGAGCCAGAAATTGTGGAAGCAGTCGTGCAGGATCTGATTGAAGAAGGAATATTGAATGACCAGAGATTTGTCAGAGAGTTTGCAAGTGATTATACAGAACTTAAGCCAAAAGGTAATATCTTCATAATGAATGAATTGAGAAAAAAGAAAGTTGATGCTACACTTATTGAAGATGTACTAAGAAATCGTGATGAAAAAAGTATTATAAGAAATATCTTAAAGAAAAAGGTGTCAAATTTTGACAAGAGCAATCCAAAAGAAAAAGCAAAAATCATTAGACGTTTGCTGAGCAAAGGATTTACTCTCCAGGCAATATACGAAGTAATGGGTGAAGAATATGAATAACATAGAAATTCGCGAAAGTTTCCTGAATTTTTTCAAACAAAAGGATCACACAATTGTTCCATCAATTTCTTTGATCCCAAAAGATGACCCAAGCCTGTTATTTACCAGTGCAGGAATGGTACAGTTTAAGCCATTATGGACCGGAACTGTTCCTCTTCCATACAGGCGTGCAGCAAGCATTCAGAAGTGTTTGAGATTATCCGACCTTGATAATGTGGGCAGAACAAGAAGGCATCATACATTCTTTGAAATGCTGGGCAATTTTTCATTCGGTGATTATTTCAAAGAAGAGGCGATTTTATGGGCATGGGAATATCTAACTTCAATTTTGAAGATTGATAAATCCCGTTTATATGTTTCAGTTCATTATGAAGATGAGGAGGCTTATAAAATCTGGAAGGAAGAAATCAAACTGGAAGCAAGCAGAATATATAAGCTTGGTGATGATACAAATTTCTGGGGTCCCGCAGGAAATTCAGGACCCTGTGGTCCCTGCTCAGAAATTTATTATGACCTCGGAGAAAAATTTTCCTGCGGTAAGAAAACCTGCGCCCCGGGATGTGATTGCGACCGGTATCCAGAAATCTGGAATTTGGTATTCCCTCAGTTTGATCAGAAAATATCTGGCGAAAGATTGCCTTTGAAGAATCGGGGTGTGGATACAGGAATGGGATTTGAAAGATTGGTCAGTGTTATCCAAAAAAAGGACTCTAACTTTCATACTGATCTCTTCTATCCAGTTATTGAATGCCTGATGGATTTGACCCACAAAAAATACGGACAGGATTTGAAGACTGATATTGAAATCAACATTATTGCTGACCATATCAGGGCTCTGGTCTTTGCAATTGGTGATGGAATAATTCCTTCAAATGAAGAGCGTGGTTATGTATTACGCAGAATTCTACGCCGTGCAACAAGATTGATTTTGAACTTTGGCACAAATGAACCAACTCTTTATAAGCTCGTTCCCACAGTTATAGAATTGTATAAAAACTCTTATCCAGAACTTGTCAGCCACCGTGAAGAAATCACCCTTGTAATCAAATCTGAAGAAGAAAGATTCCTGTTAACCCTGGAAAAAGGTATTGCACTTTTTGAAGAAATTGCAAAGAAGAAAAAGAAGATAACAGGTGATGATGCATTCAAGTTGTATGATACATATGGCTTTCCAATTGAATTGACCGAAGAGATAGCAAAGGAACAAGGAATTGAACTGGACAGGCAAGGATTTGCAGAGAATCTTGAACAGGCGCGTCAGGAATCAAGAACAAAGGCGAAATTCACGATCAAGGGTGAATGGAAAATTATAAAGGAAGGAACTGGAAAATTTGTTGGTTATGAAAAAAATGAGGTGGAAACCGAGATATTGAGATTCAATGAATCGCAAAAAAACATTGAACTTGTCCTGGCTGAATCACCATTTTATGCAGAGGCAGGTGGCCAGGTTGGTGAAAAAGGTGAAATCGTTGGTAGAGATTTCAAACTTCGGGTTCTTGATACATACTGGCTCCAGGGAATGAATACCTGTCATTGTGAAATTGCATCCGGTAAATTCAAATCCGATAAGGTATTGGCAAAGGTTGATATGAAACATCGCAAAGAGAGCGCACGTGCTCATACGACTACCCACCTCTTGCATGCCTCATTAAGGAAAATTCTTGGTGAACATGCCTGCCAGGAAGGTTCTTTTGTTGAACCAGGCAGGTTCCGTTTTGATTTTATGCACTTTAAACCCTTAAGTGATGACGAGATAAAGGCGATTGAAGACCTCGTCAATGAAAAGATTATGGAGGCAATACCTGTAGAAAAATTCTGGACTACGCTTGATGAAGCAAAGAAACTTGGGGCAATGGCTCTATTTGGTGAAAAATATGGCAAGGATGTGCGGGTTGTGAAAATTGGTGATTTTTCAATTGAGTTATGCGGTGGTATTCATCTTGATAATACAGGTGAGATTGGGTTGTTCAAAATAATAAGCCAGGAATCTGCATCCGCCGGTATAAGAAGAATTGAAGGTTATGTTGGATTTAATTTACTTGAAGAACTGCGAAACCATCGCAATATAATCAGGAATATTTCAGAATTTCTGGGTAGTGATACAGATATTATTGCACGGCTTGAAGAATTCCAAAATCGGCTAAAAACACTTGAGATAATAAATCAAAAACAACAGACAAAACTTGCCCAGATTATGGCACGTGAGATTCTTGAAGAATCAGGAAGCCAACAATGGATTGTAAAACGGCTTGAAGGATTTGATAACGAAGGAATGAGACAGGTTGCAGATTTTATCAGGGAAAAATCAAAGGATAAGTTAGGTGTATTATATGATATTGTGAACAATCGGGTGAATTATCTGGTATTTGTAGGTGATGAATTGAAACAGAAATTTCCTGCCCAGAATTTGATCAAAACTGTGAGTAAGATCATTGGTGGGGGCGGTGGTGGCAAACCCCATCTTGCTGAAGGTGGTGGCGGCAATCCTGAAAAAATTTCCGAATTGATAGAGTATTTTAAAAAACTGTAGTTGCCTGATTTATCAGGCTAAAATAATGTTGTGGCGGAGTTTTTTCTGCATTAATAATTTAAAAAAATCTCACCGCGTGCTTTTTTCAAGAGATTTCAGTTGTATATATAATCTGACCAAACGGCTGATAAAAACATATTCACCGCGTTCACTTCCTGATCTTAAAACATTCAGTTTTTTCATACGTTGAAGAAAATTGTTGAATTTTTTCTTCTCTGTTTCAGAAAGTCCTTTTTCAATTACATTCTTTTTAAAAGATAAATCAAATTTCTCTTTGCCAAGTTTTGCAAGAATTGAGTGATAGTCCCTGCTTCTCAGTTCTTTGTAAACCTGCTGGTCCACAAATTTCTTCCCTATATCTTCTGCGGAGATAATAATACCGTCTATAGCATCTTTCTTATCAATAATGTTATCGCGATCTCTCCAGAAGACGTTATCCCCTATTATATGCATTATCTTTGGAAAACCTGCCGAAAAGTGGCAAAGAACCAACATTGCCTCATCATTAACAGCTACCGCTACTGAATTGAATGTCTTGTTAAAAAATTCCTTCATTTCATTTATATCCATCGGTTTTATTTCGCAAACATCAAAGATTCTTTCAACAGGCTGATGATTTTTTATCATTTCTCTTCTGCGTTCTTCAACGCCGCACAGCATTAATAATAAAGGTAAAGGATTCGGGCAGAGTGCATTTTCATCAACCAATGATTTTATAAAGTGCGCAAATCTCGGATTTGCTGTTATCCCATTTATTTCATCAAATACTAGTAATATACCTTTTATCCCATCATCCTTAACTCTTCTTAGAAGTTCATTAAGAAATGGTAAAAAACCATGAGAAATACTGGGACCATCTGTCTTGAGCTGGTCAAGATTAATGCTGATACCAAATATTTCTTGTTTACCAATATATTTTGATAAGAAATTTCTTATTTTCTCTGCTGTTGTAGGTTCACAAACCGACGATTTTATAACTGCCTCAACAGTTTTTGTAGCAACATCCTCCAAAGTTTCTGCGTCACCGAGGAAAACATGAATACCTAATATGTGATTATTCCTTTCTGCATAATAACGCATAAATCCGGCTAAAGAACTTTTACCAATTCCATATTCGCCGGTTAAAAAGATTGCCTGTGGTTTACCTAACTCAACTTGTTTTAAAGAACGTGCTATTCTTTGTATTTCGTTAATTCTACCGATAAAGAATTCAACTGGTACAGGTTGACCGGGATAAAATGGACTTCTTCCTTTATTGATGTTATTCATGCCTTATAATATTCCAAAATGGTGAAATGTCAAGCCAAGATTTCATAGAAATTTCATCCCCAGAAAATGCCTGTAGGACCTCTATTTACTTCCTGAAGAAGTGTGTCAAGGTCTTCAGTTGGATCCGCATCTAAATAGAGTTCCTATCGCGAATTTCGGTCGGATTGATAAAGAGTCCATTTCCCATCTTTTGGGTCATAACGGAATTGGGCAATTGGAATTTTTGCCACTCGTAGGGAGGTAAGAAACCAATTTGTTCTTCATATAAAGTTACAGAATCACCTCTAATAGTATAACCGCCTCTGACTTCGTTATGCAATCTCGCCGGAAATCTTTTCTTACAATAGATCTTTAGTTTTGATTCAATAGATTGTCTAATTATTCTTGGTAAAGCCACATTAACCCCACTTTCAAATTAATATGTTTACAGACAAGTTGTTCTTTAAATTTTCTTTTCATTCAATCCTATCTGTATAAATCTATCTAACAAAGATTGAAAGTCAATAGGATCACTAAATGTAAAATACATTTTTTTCCTGTTTTACGACTTTTTACAATTTGTACCAAATATTCTTTTTGGTAACCTGTTGGAAATTTTCACACCGGAACCCATTCGTCCAGATAAATCTGGACGCTACATTTTGGGGAAAACCTTGCTTATTACCAATTCATTGAGAAAATATTTTTGCAATAAAAGGACTAAAATCGCTGCTCCAGAAAGATACAACATGCTAACTTCAGGATTCAGGTCAAAATATTATCTCTTAGTATTTGAGCCACAGCCCAATTTTTTTACTTTCCTGTTCTCTTTTTTTATTGCATTTCTTGTATCAATTATCAATCTTGCATATTTTACAATTTTTTCATAATCATATGCAGAATGGTCAGTGAGAATGACCACTACATCATATCTATTCAGCCTTTTAAAATCAAGTTTTACAGATTTGATCTTCTTTTCATTGAGTTCAAAATAAGGCACATGTGGGTCATTATAATCTAACTTTGCCACTTTATCCTTCATGATCTGATAAACCTTTATCGCTGGAGAATCCCTCAGGTCTGAAATATCTTTTTTGAATGCCATACCCAGTAAAAGCACCTTTGCCTGAACAGGACAGACCCCAGACCTGCTCAATTCTTCAATCGTTTTATTCACCACAAAATATGGCATTTCTTCATTTACCCGGGCAGAAAGTTCAATAAATACCGTATGAAAATCATATTCCCTTGCCTTATATGAAAGATAATAAGGGTCAACCGGAATACAATGTCCACCAACACCTGGTCCTGGATAAAAAGGCATAAAGCCAAATGGTTTTGTCTTTGCGGCCTCAATCACCTCCCAGATGTTGATATTTCCCATTCTTTCGCATAACTGGGCAAATTCATTCACTAAAGCAATATTCACATTTCTGAATGTATTCTCAAGGAGTTTGGTCATCTCTGCAGTCCGCGCTGATGATACGGATATAACATTGTTCACAAATTGTTTGTAAAATAGTGTTGCAATCTGCGTACATTTTTTTGTTACACCACCGACGACTGTTGGGGTATTGGCAACTCCAAATCTTTTGTTTCCCGGATCAATACGTTCCGGGCAAAATGCAAGATAAAAATCCCTACCTACTTTCAATCCACTTTGATTCAAAATTGGCAATACAATCTTCTCAGTTGTTTCAGGAAAGGTTGTACTTTTCAAAATTACAAGTCGATTTCTACGCAAGACCTTTGCGATATTTTCAGAACTATTGATGACTGGATTCAAATCCGGTTCTTTGTTTGCATTCACGGGCGTGGGTACACAGATTATTATTATATCTGCATCCTTTAATTTTTTGTAATCAGTGGTCGCCCATAATCTCTTCTGCCTCACAAATTTTGAAATTTCTTTCTGCGGAACATCGTCAATAAAAGAAATACCACGCTTTATTTTATCTACTCTTTCTCTATCAATATCCACACCGATAATATTGAAACCCTGACGATTCAATTCAAGGGCAAGCGGTAAACCAACATAGCCAAGTCCAATGATACCAATCTTTGCCTTCTTAGACTCTATTAACTTTTCCAGCATTCAACTCCTTTTAATGATTATACATATAATTTGAATCAAATCAAGTTCTAAAAAATCCCACTTGACTCAGGTGCTTTTCTGGCTATATTTGGATATGGAAGAACCGCTTAGAGAATTAATCAACAAAAATGACAAACACATAATCCTGATTGTCCTTGATGGACTTGGCGACCTTCCTGACCCAGAATCAACTGCCCTGGAAAATGCCAGAACTCCAAACCTTGATAAACTGAGTTTGAAAAGCAGTCTTGGATTGACCATTCCAATTTCACCAGGAATTACTCCTGGTAGTGGACCTGCACACCTTGCTTTGTTCGGTTATGATCCAATAAGATATCAAATTGGTAGAGGTGTGCTTGAGGCATTAGGTATTGGCATGGATATTGAAAAAGATGATCTTGCAGTAAGGGCAAACTTTGCCACAATCAATAAATCAGGAATAATCACTGACCGAAGGGCAGGTAGAATATCAAGTGAAGAATGCACACGGATATGTAATAAAATTCAGGAAAAAATCAAGGAAATCAGTCGTGTAGAAGTGGTTATCAGACCCGCAAAAGAGCACAGGTTCGTTGTTGTATTCAAAAACAGCGGTCTATCTGATCTTCTTACTGACGCAGATCCGCAAAAAGATAATCTGCCCCCGGTCTATGCTGAACCAAAAAAACCTGAGGCAAAATCAAGTGCGGAAATAGTGAACAAATTTATCAAACAAAGTCAGGAGATTCTTAAAGATGAACCAAAGGCAAATTATGTCCTGTTAAGGGGCTTTGCCCGTCTGCCAGAACTTATGAGAATGAATGATAGATATGGAATAAACAGCGCAGCAATAGCCAATTATCCAATGTACCGGGGTCTTGCAAAAATTGTCGGAATGGAAATTTTGCACACTGGTGATAGAGTTGAAGATGAAATTGAAACCCTCAAGGAGAATTACGCAAAGTATGATTTTTTCTATCTACATTACAAACCAACTGATAAGGCGGGTGAGGATGGTGACAGGAACGCCAAGATTAAGGCAATAAACGAATTTGACCGGGTAATTCCTGATATAATCAATCTCAAACCAGATGTGCTATGCATTACTTCCGACCACTCAACACCGACGATATTACATTCCCATTCCTGGCATCCAAACCCATTTTTGTTATACTCTCAGTACGCCTTTGCTGACAATATGAGATTCACAGAAAGAAACTGCGCCAGGGGTAATTTAGGCATGATGAAATCAATTGAAGTAATGCCATTACTCCTTGCCCATTCATTGAAACTAAAAAAATTTGGAGCGTAATATGAGCAAAAAAGCATTAATATCAGTTGCCGACAAAGAAGAAATTGTTGTATTAGGAAAAAATTTGGTAGATTTGGGTTATGAAATCATTGCTACAGGTGGTACTCAGAAATTGCTGATGGATAATGGTGTCCCGGCAACCAAAATTTCAGACTATACCGGTGGGACTGAAAGTGAACGGGTTAAGACTCTTAGCCAGCGCATTGCCAAGGAGATTCTGGAAACCGGTGAAATCGGTATTGTGGTATGCAACCTGTACCCATTTTTCAATCAGCAAAACAAGACCCTTGATGAAATGATTGAATTCATTGACATTGGTGGTGTAACACTCATTCGCGCCGGAGCAAAGAATTATAAAAAGGTTGGTGTGGTATTCAGTCCTGCTCAATACGATGATTTGATCAAAACAATAAGAGACCAAAAGTTTGATGAAGAATACCGGTTGAAACTTGCCTGTCAGGCATTTGATTATATTGCCTGGTATGATGCAGTTATTACCAATTATTTTAACCCTGATTTCAGCAAAAGATATTATTTCTCTGCAGGTGCTGAACTATTCATTCCTATGCGGTATGGTGAAAATCCCCATCAAAATGCAGGATTCTATCTCAATCCCTTACACAGACAACATTTCCAGATTCTGGGCGGAAAAGAATTGTCCTACAACAATTTGCTTGATGCAGAAATTGCCTTTGGTGCAGCAATGGATTTTGAGGAAACTGCCTGCGCTATAATCAAACATCAGACTCCCTGCGGTGTAGGACTTGGTGATAATGTTGCTGAAGCCTACGAACGGGCTTATATGGCAGACTCAGTATCAGCATTTGGTGGAATCGTAGGACTGAACAGAACCCTTGATACCGCAAGTGCTGAGGCAATATCAAAGGTCTTTTACGAAGTCATTATTGCCCCGGATTATGAGCCTCAGGCACTTGAAATCCTGAAGGCGAAGAAAAACCTGAGACTGGTCAAAGTATCCAGAGAACTTATCGCACCGATTACTTTCAAATCAGTATTTGGTGGTATTCTGGTTCAAGATACAGACCAAAAGGATTTTACTGAATGGAAGGTCGTGACAAAAAGGCAACCCAGTAATCTTGAATCTGAGGCATTAAAATTTGCCTGGAAGGTCGTGAAATGGGTCAGGTCAAATGCAATTGTGCTCGCAATAAAAGGTAGGACCGTGGGCATCGGTGGTGGTCAGACCTCCCGGGTGGGTGCTGTGGAAATTGCGGTAAAAAATGCCGGGCACCAGTCAAATGGCGCGGTTCTTGCTTCAGATGCCTTCTTTCCATTCCGGGATGGCATTGACGCAGCCGCAAAAGGAAATGTTACTGCAGTAATCCAGCCCGGTGGTTCAAAAAGGGACGAAGAGGTGATTCAGGCATGCAATGAGCATGATATTACAATGGTCTTTACCGGGTATCGCCATTTCCGGCATTAATTGCAGTTTAGATAATTCCTTACATGAAATAATGCAGGAGCGACTTCCAGTCGCGATGATCTTTCCAAGAAATAATGCAGGAGCGACTTCCAGTCGCGATAATTCAAAATATCAATGGCAAATCTTTGGGTTTGCAGTTGTTCGTAAAATCAAAGAGCCCCCTTCACTGAAGGGGGCTCTTCTTTTCTCAAAATTTATTTGAGTTGTTCCGGCTTGATGTAATCCCCGAATTTTTTCTGGTATTCAACCAATCTCTTTTTCTGCTCTTCCAGGACATCAAATAAAACCTTAGGTGGATCTATGATTTTTGTTTTGTAGACATTCACAATCCGCTCAATCTTTGCAAGATGCTCGGGAATGCGTACCATAAATTGTTTTGTATAGTCATCAACAGTGTAGTTTTTCTTCAAAACCTGTTTGAAGAGTTTTTTCAGATCTTCGTATTCAGGAATCAATCCTGTAGGTGTTCTAATTGCTTTGACATCGTTATGCACCCTCAGTTCCATCCACTTATACCAAACCCTCTTGTCGGTCTTATCATTCAGGAATTTTCCGTCTTTGTCTTTCAAAAAGTAATTAACACCAAAGATTTTAGGAGCAGTTTTCAAATTTTTTGCAAAATTCAAATTTGCCTCTATGTACTTGCTAATCGGAATTGACAAGAAATCAAGATTGGACATCAGATTAAATTCTCTGACACCTTCTTTTCCTAAGGTTGCAGCAGTGGTTTCCGATTCCAGTGAAGCACCTTTTGTAATAATGCCATGTTGCCAGTCAAATGCCTCTTCAACCGGGACACAGGTGTCAGAATCCCTTCCACCATACACAATTCCACCAACTTCTACTCCCTTGGGATCATCCAGCGCTGGGTCAAGATTATCAAACATCTTCAGGGCAATCGTGAATCTTGCATTGGGATGGGAAACAGGTATATCTTTACCATTGGCATCTTTTTTTCCTTTGAACCATTCTCCTGAATGATTTTCTCCTTTTGGTGGAATTTCACCATCCTTGCCAATCCAGTGCACATACCCTTCAGGTGTAACAAGCACATTTGAAAAGATAATCTCTCCAGGTTTGTGCAAGGCATTCCACTGATACACATCATCCTTTGAGTTTACACCTTGAATAATACCGAACATTCCTTTTTCCACATTCACTGCCCTTACCACACCATCTTTTTTTCTCAAGTAGGCAATATCATCACCAACAATATTCTCACCTTCAAGCATTGCAGTTGAAGTTTTACCACAGAGCGAGGGAAATGCGCCAAGGAAATATGTCTTTCTTTTTTTCGGACCATTCACACCCATTACAAGCATATGCTCGGTTAGCCATCCTTCTTTTGAGCCCCGATGTATTGCAAGACGCATTGCTAATTTTTTCAGTCCAATCGTGTTTCCACCATACTGGGTATTCGTGCTATAGACGATATCTTCTTCAAGGTCTATGAAAATTCTGCGTTTATCAAGATTTTTACAGGTCTTTCTCTCATCAAGTTCACCCTGAGAATGGACAAATTTGAAAAACCGCGCTTTTGAACCCTGTTTGACAAATTCCTGGTACCCGGGTCTGTAAAGTATTGTTTCACTATGCGCCACATAACTGGAATCAGTCATCTGGACTGCGGGAATAGAGAAGTCTGAATTAGTTGGACCAAGGCAGAAAAAACAGATAAATACCTCTTTACCTTTCATTATATCTTTGAGGATATTGTGGATATCCACAAGTGCTGGATCCCGGTCTTTGGTTTCAATTGCCTGGTCAAGCTTCTTTCCTGGTGGCAAGAGAATTCCCGTATTCTTTTTGTCCCTGCCCTGATCTTCATAGTTGTCAAAGTGAATTGTATGGCCAGTAGTAGCAAGTTTTTTCTCCTCACCATTTTTAATGGCGGTCTGCCTGATATATTCAAAATCCTCAGGGGTATCAGCACAGACAAATACCTTATCCGGATTACACAGCTGAAGATATTTTGCCAAAAATTCATACAAAGCAGGATTATCTATCTTTTTTAACCGCTCAAATCCCTGTTTTCCAACTTTCTGTTCCAAAAATTGCATGTCATTGGCTGCCATTTTTATAACCTCCTCTCTCAATTAATGATTGACAATGGCTTGTATCTGACCCTTAAAAAATCTAATTGCATGAAAAGTTGTAAGGAAGGCATTTATAGACAATTATATCTAAATTCTGTTCAAATGCAAGCATTTTTTTTGAACTTCCCCGATTATCCATCCCCTACCAGTAGGTTTCCAACTTTTGTTGTCTCCTGATATTGTTTCTTAACCCTTGACACTTTGTACTTTCAGTTTATAATAAATAAGTGATCCTGGCATTATTGGGAATTCTTCTATTCGGGCAATCTGATTTTACTATCGCCCGTCTAAAATATGGGGGCGGTGGAGATTGGTATTGTGACCCGAGTTCCTTGTCCAATCTTCTCAAGGCACTCAATGAAAGAACAACGATCAAATCTGCACAAAAGGAAGTCAATGTTGAATTGACCGACCCTGAGCTTTTCAAGTATCCATATCTTTATATGACCGGCCACGGAGAAGTAAGATTTACAGATGAGGAAATAAAAATCCTAAGGAACTATTTGACAAGCGGTGGATTTCTGCATGCCGATGATTGCTATGGAATGGATTCCTCTTTTCGCAGAGAAATGAAAAAGGTCTTCCCTGATTCCCCTTTGATTGAACTGCCTTTTGACCATCCAATTTATCACTCTTTTTATGATTTTCCCCAGGGTCTGCCCAAAATCCACGAACATGATAACAAACCTGCCCAGGGTTTTGGCATCTTTTATCAGAATAGACTTGTAGTATTTTATTCCTATGAAACTGACCTTGGTGATGGCTGGGAAGACCCTGATGTGCACAATGACCCTCAGGAAAAAAGAGAACAGGCATTGAAAATGGGTATCAATATTGTGATCTATGCACTTACGCAATGAAATGGTGAAGTTGTGAAAAAGCAAAGGCAAGAGATGACAATCGTTGAAAAGATAAAGGTCTATGCACGGAAACAGGGATTTGTTGATCTCATCTCGCTTGTCTTTTTTTCACTGGGAACAACCATTATTGCTACCACTACTGCCCTTTTCTTATTAAAATCACCCTTGTATGGACTTATTGGTTTAATCCCATTGCTATCTTACCGTCCCAAGAATTTTTACCAATGGGCAAGCAATTTTGATAATAGGATTGGCGCAAATTGTGAAATTGTAAGCAGTCTACAAATTGCCCGGATCCTTGATAACAATCGTGAAGGATATTCAAAAGAATTGATTTCCGCATTTATTGAGACAACAGAAAAAAAGTTCCAGCATATCGATTCCAACAAACTCATCACCAAACAATTTTTGAAGTGGTCAGTATTATTTCTGCTTATAGCTATTATGTTTTTTCTCTTATATCCTGGATTATTCCCGGGAAGATTCTGGTTTGCGTTAAACCACAAAATTGAATATGTTATCCATCCCGGGTCAGGAAAATTTGACCGGGGTAAGAACATTGATGTAAGTATTACTATGTTTGGTCCATATATTCCAAAGACAGTAAAACTGGTTTATGAGACTGATCTGATCAACAATTCTAAAAATCTTTCTGTAGTAGATAGCAGGGCAGATATAAACATTGATTTAAATGAAACAATAAAATATCAATTTGAAATTTCTGGTATCAAAACCGAAAAGAATATATTGACCATAATTGAACCTATATATCTCAAAGAACTAACCTTTTATCTCCGGTATCCAGCATATACCCACTTAAAAGACGAGATCAAAACCGAAAGGCAATTGATCGTTCCTGCAGGAACCGAAGCAGAGCTAAGAGGAACCGCATCCTGTGACCTGAAACAGGCAAGGTTGTTATACAATGATCCGATAAATCTTGTGTGTCACGGTTCTGAATTCTCGGGTAAATTCAAAATAAACTCAAGTGGTACTGCTACTCTCCAGATTTCTGGTGAATCCTCTCATAATGAACCAATTACAATCTATGCAATTCCTGATCTTGCACCGTTGGTTGAAATTTTTTATCCGGGTTATAATATTAATCTGCCGCCCGATATGAAATTGCCGATTGGAATAAAATGCAGTGATGATTATGAATTGAATCGTATTACTTTCCATTATCAATTGAAGAAATCAGAACAAATAAGCATAAAGTTCAAAAAAGGTAGTATTGATGATACAATATTCTATGAATGGGACCTGAGCGATTTGAAGATGCTTCCAGGTGATAGGGCATCCTATTTTGTGGAAGTTCAGGATAATGCCGGACAGAGATCAAAGAGCAAAACATATTACATATATTTTCCCACAATGGAGCAGATATATGAAGAAGTAAAAGGAAAAGAAGACCTGGTGCAAGCCGACCTTAAGGATCTGGAACAAATGCATCAGGAAGGTATGAGTGAGATTAGCAAACTTGAAGAAAAGATCAAACGCGATAGGGAATTATCCTGGCTGGATAATGAAAAATTGAAGCAGGCAATCAACAAAGAAGAACAGGTTCTCAAAAAGATAGATGAGTGGCAGGTTGAACTGAAAAACACTATTGAGAAACTCAAGAGTGGCATATTGCTTGACCAGAAATCATTTGAACGGCTTCAGGAAATCACAAAAATCCTTCAAGAGATCGCACCTGAAGAATTGAAGAGGGCACTTGAGAATCTCAAACAGGCAATGAACAAATCTCCTGAACAAATTAAACAGGCGATGGAGAAATTGAAAGAAGCCCAGGACGAACTCGCCAGGGCACTGGAAAGAACTTTAGAACTATTGAAACGATATCAACAGGAGGAAAAACTGAAGGAATTATCAGAAAAAGCAAAGGAACTTGCAAATCAGGCAAACAATCTGGATAATCTCCAGCAATTCAAGGAATCAGAGGAGATGAGAAAAATCCTGGATAGTCTATATCAGGCAATAGATAGCCTTGCTCAGGAGATTGAAAAACTTGCTGAATCTGAAGGTATGGAACAAAATATTTCAGAACAATTAAGAACATCATCACAAGCAGCAAAATCAATGTCCCAAAATCAGAATTTGTCACCCGAAGATTTACAAAAAAAATTAGACCAACTTGCCAACGACCTTCAGAAATTCTATGAAGAATTGACCAGGGGTAGATCTGCAAATCTACAAAAAAATTTGATAGAAACATTAAATCAACTCATTGAACTATCAAAACTTGAAGAAGAACAATTGAATGATAAGAAAATAGACCCTGATATTCAATCAGAAATAATAAATGCAACAAAAGAGGTTGCAGAAAGTCTTTATGCCCAGCAGGTCAAGAGTCTTTATGTCAGTCCGGAAATAGGCAAAAGATTGAGCAAGGCAATAAAAGAAATGGAACTCGCATCACAAAATCCTGCGAATACAGGTAAATGGCATTCTCAGGAGGCGATGAAGCAACTGAATCTTGCATCACTTTCAATTCTGCAAAGCTTGAAAAAGGCTGCAGAAGGAACTGGTTCGTCAACCGGTATGGATGAATTCTTGAAAAGCCTTTCGCAGATAACCCAGAATCAAATGGGGGTTGGACAAGCATTATTTAATCTATTTCCAATATCAGCCAGTGGCTTGACTCCAGAACAAATGGCACAGATTCAGCGTCTTGCTGGCAAACAGCGTGAACTCAGACAGGCGCTTGAATCATTAAGGGGTTCACCTGAAGCAGGTAAGTTTCAGGAATTACTTGATAATCTTGCTGAAGAAATGAAAGAGAATGAAGAGGCGTTGTATCAATACAAACTTGATAGAAAATTGATTGAGCGCCAGCAATTAATAATTTCAAGATTGTTAGATGCAGAGAGATCAATCAGACAGGAAGACTGGACAAAAGAACGTAAGAGTAAGCCGGGTGAAGACAAAATGCGTGCTTCTCCAGTACCTTTGCCTGAAGAATTAGGCAGAGATCAACTATTGGAAATAATCCAGCGCGCATTAAAACAGCCTCATCCAGAACAGTATGAATTGTATATCAGGGAATATTTCAGGGCATTGTTAGAAGAAAGATGAATATTTTTTCAGTATTCCTGGTAATTGTAGTACAACAAAATTCCGCAATTGATTCCATAAAGAATCTTATTGAAGATAATCAAAATTTTACATTGATAATTGAATTGAATGATAATTATCGCAAACTTGAAATGTTTGATAGTGCAAACGCATATTTGAAAAAGTATGAAAATCAATATGAATCTGAAGAACAGGCACAATTGAATTATTTGATCGCAGAGAATCTCTTTTTTAAGGGTGAATTATTATTGGCAAGGGAACAATATCTCAGGACCGTAGCAAAATTTTCTAATGCAAGGTATGCGAATGAAGCCCTGGAAAGGCTGTATCTTTTTGAGTCTGCACGCAAAGATACAGTTTTGTTCAAAAAATTAATAAGATCAATCTATCATTACGAAATCAGAAAACTCAAGATGGCTGAAGATAGTCTCAGGGCCCTGGTCAATACAAGTATTGGCGGTTATGCCTTATATTATTTAGCGCTCATCCACAATGACAAAAAGGAATTTGGTCATGCCCTTTCAGCACTTGAACAATTGAACAAAGACTTCCCTGCAAATCGTATCCATCAGGCAAAAATCCTGACTGCTGAGATATACTATGAAATTGGCAAGAAAAAAGAAGCCGTCAAACTTCTGGAAGAATTGGTTGTCAAATACCCGAATGCACCCATTGGTATAAAGGCAAGAGAATTGTTAAAACACGCACGATAAATGAATTTATATTATGTTTTAACCAATCTTAGCATCCTGACCTTAACCGATTAACTATTCTTCAAGACTCTTGAGTGCTTGATTACATAGCGGTGATCATATTTATTGACATTGATGGAAAATTAATTATAATCACTCACTTTTAAGGAGGTAAAATGGCTTATAAGATCACTGAAGAGTGCACAGCCTGTGGACTTTGCGCACCAGAATGTCCGGTTCAGGCAATAAGTGAAGGCGATCCGATATATGTTATTGATTTCAGCAAGTGCGTTGAGTGTGTAGGACATTTTGATGAGCCCCAGTGTGCCTCAGTATGCCCTGTTGGTGCTTGTGTACCAGACCCAGACCATCCCAAAAAATAGTTAGTGGTTTTGGGTTAAGACAATGGTTAGATTATTGACAATATAGATTTTCTGATTATAATATAATGATTGGGCTGGCTCAAATTTTGCAGGTGATAAAACTAAAGATAAATTACAGGAGACGATACGGGTCTCCAGACCCGTATAACGATTAACGAATCTGTTTGGGCCTATAGCTCAGTTGGTTAGAGCGCACGCCTGATAAGCGTGAGGTGAGTGGTTCAATTCCACTTAGGCCCATAGATTATGGTGATGAAAATTACCATAATCACAATGAGCTAAGCTCATTATAGCGGTGCGATTCATCGCACAATAATAGCGAGAAAAAAGGAGGCTCTATATGAAGAAACTCGCAACACTGTTGATTATCGCAATTGCCCTTGCGGTAATCAGCTGTCAGGCACCACAGCAAAACGTGGTGACGACTGAACAACTGGATGCGGCAAAAGCCGAGATCAGTGCCCTGAAGACCCAGGTGACGAATCTTCAGACCGCACTTGATTCTCTAACCGTAAACTACAATGCGCATCTTGATAAATATCACAAAGGTATGCCAAAACCGCCAAGTGGTGGTGGAACTGGTGGCGGGTTAAAACCAATCCAGAAGTAAGGAGGAAAAAATGAAAAAACTATTTACCTTAGCAATCTTTGCCATGCTGCTGGCATTCATCGGGTGCGAAAACGAAGTTACCCTTGAAACACCGGATGTTTCATTCACCGTGGCAACAGGAGACAACGGTGGAACTCTTACCCTTGATTGGGATGAAATAACCGATGCAGATGGATATTATATTTACGCTGACGGAGTAAAAATCGATTCTGTAACCACAACCTCTTATGATGCCACCACCCCAGCAGCATTATATGAAGTCTCTGCATATGCTGGTAGCGATGAGAGCGGAAAAGATCAGGTTGATTGTGGTGCCGTAGAAACTGGTTCAATTGTTGTTTATGGCAGTGGTGATACTTCACCAGATCATCCCAGTGGATTTGGATTTAACGCGGCGGGCAATGCAACAACCTATTCTATTTCTGACCAGTCCAACTGGCCATATATAGATTACTGGATTCACAGTGTGAGTGCAAATGAACAAGAATTTGCCTCACCAAATCAGGCATCCACACCATTCAATGATGAAGTTAATACAACAAAAAATAGTGGAGAAACAAATTACGATGCAGTGACCATTTGCGACGCACCAGGTGGATACACTGCTCCTACCACTATCAATGCCAACGCAGTTTATTATTTCTGGATTGATCCAGATAATGATGGCTGGGGAACTGGTAATGACCATTTTGGCAAAATCCAGGTTGTTGGCGTAAATGGTTATGCAGTCACCATGAAAATTGCATACCAGGCTATTGCTGGGCTTCGTTGGTGTGTGGTTGAATAATTAATCAATAGAAAAAAAAGCGGGCGAAAGCCCGCTTTTTTTTTCAGTTTAATCCTTGACACAAATCTTTAATTCATTATACTTAATAAATGAAAATCACGCTTGCTCAGCTTAATCCTGTCGTGGGTGATATTGATGCAAACCTCGCAAAATTGAATCAGGCAATAAAACAGGCGAAAGATGAAAATTCTGATTTGATTGTCTTTCCTGAACTTTTTCTCTCTGGTTATCCGCCCCAGGATTTGCTTGAAAGAAAATGGTTTATAAAAAAGATTGAAAGGGCAATAGAAGAAATCCTAAAATTATCATCCTTTTATCCTGATATGGGAATCATCCTTGGTGCACCTTTATTTTCTTATAAAAACACAGGAAGGGGATTATATAATTCCGCATTGTTAATATATCGCGGACTTATAAATCATATTCAACCAAAATCATTATTACCCACCTATGATGTATTTGATGAGGCAAGGTATTTTGACCCGGCGCCAGAAATAAAACCCATTAAATTCAAAGATGAAACGATAGGTATTTCAATCTGTGAAGATGCCTGGAATATTCCAGAACTATGGCATAGACAATTCTATGAGATTGACCCGATACAGATACTTGCACAAAAAGGGGCAACAGTCTTGATAAATATCTCAGCATCTCCATTTACAATGGGCAAGGAAGAGATTCGTTATAAAATTCTGCAGAGTCACACAAAGAAATATCACATACCATTAGTCTTTGTAAACCAGGTGGGTGCAAATGATGAACTGATATTTGATGGCAGGAGTATGGTGATTAGCAGAGATGGAGAACCGATTGATGTTCTACCCGGATTTGATGAATGTGTGAAAACGATTGAGATTGATGCAGAAGGGAAATCAGGAAATTATGCACCAATTGACCATATTGAAAGCGTATATGATGCCCTTGTTCTTGGTGTGCGTGATTATACAAGAAAATGTGGGTTTGAAAAGGTAGTTTTGGGACTCTCCGGTGGTATTGATTCAGCACTCGTTGCCTGCATTGCAGTAAAAGCAATTGGGAAAGATAATGTCATAGGTGTGACAATGCCCGGACCCTTTTCTTCAAAAGGAAGCATTGACGATTCCAAAAAACTTGCTGAGAATTTGGGAATTGATTTTAAGATGATTTTGATAAATGAGACTTATGAGTCATACCTGAAAACATTGAACCAAATTTTTGCCAATAAACAAATGGATACAACTGAAGAAAATATCCAGGCACGAATTCGGGGAAATATCTTAATGGCACTTTCAAATAAATTTGGTTATCTGGTTTTGACTACAGGCAACAAGAGTGAACTTGCGGTTGGTTATTGCACACTCTATGGTGATATGAGCGGTGGTCTTGCAGTGCTCGCTGATGTGCCCAAGACACTTGTTTATGAAATCGCAAAATTTATCAATCGTAAAAAAGAAATAATTCCGCTGGCAATCATAAAAAAACCGCCTTCTGCTGAACTAAGACCAAATCAACTTGACCAGGATACATTACCACCTTATGAAATCCTTGATCCTATACTACAATACTACATAGAAGATGGCATGTCAAAAGAAGAAATTTTGAAAAAAGGATATAAGTCGGAAATAGTGGATTGGGTAATAAAAGCAGTGAACAAAAATGAGTATAAGCGACGCCAGGCACCACCTGGATTAAAAGTTACTTCAAAGGCATTCGGGTTAGGCAGAAGAATGCCCATTGCAGCAAAATTCTAAATACCTACAAGGATGAAGTCTTTGATCCGGTAAGTAGTAATTCTTTCCTAAAAATTCCTCCCCATTATCCTCGCCCATCAAAAATGCGGAAATAAATGTGAATGGTTTGGGAAGAGCTAAACTGTTATTCATTCCCTTAAAATAGAAAGAGGCGGGCAAAGCCCGCCTCTTTTGAAACCATAGGTGGCTCAATTATAGACCGAGCTTTAACGGGAATCTAAGACCGCCCATAACATTCATAGGCATGTAGCTATCACCCTGATCCGGTGATACAAAATTGAGGTTGTACTCAAGATAGCCACTCATATTACCAAACCCCATCTCTGCACCAAGTCCACCTTTAAGGGTAAAATGAACATCCTTTACAAACCAGACGCCAGCAACTAAATAAGGCTGAATTGGTGAAGCCATAGGTATGGTAATGAGCATATCAGTACCAGTAAAAGTTCCAAAATGCATCGGAGTACCTTCGCTAAAGTCCACTTCAACAAGATAACCCCTTGCCTTTAGAATCGGCAGCAGACCCACGATAACATCTGCCTTCACGCCAAAATATGCACCTCCACCATATTCATCCGTAATATCCTGATATGCACCGCTGAGGCTGAGCGTCAAACCATATAGCCCACTCAGCATGGTCGCTATTACTCCTATAGCGAAAAGTTTCTTCATTAGAAACCTCCTTTCGCCTCAAATTATATATATAATTCAATCTTTGTCAAGAGGAATGTGCATACATCAAACCAATTTGAAACTTATTTGCCCCGAGTTGTATCAGATATATTGGAAATATTGCCCATATTGCCTGGGCTGCACTATGCCTTATGAAAAATGGAAGATAGACCCCTAAACTTTTTCTTATCAATTGATATGGAAACAACGGAACATAAATTTCTTTTTTTTCCCCCTGGTATCATTCCAATACTCAAGCCTGCAAGTCCACGCATTAGAAATGTTGTCTGAATATTATGAATAAAATTGTGACTGAATAGAACAATCGTGGATACAAGAAAACCCCACATAATCACTTTCTTTCTTCCATACATATCACCTAATCTACCAAAAATAATGGATGAGAAAAATAACATTCCATTATACAATGCAAGAATAAGCGAAATCAAAAAAAGATTATCGGTGTATTCCCGGGCGATCAATGGAATGAATACTGAAGCAGTAATCCAGGAACCAGAGTAGCAAAAATTTAGAATATTAACGATATTCAGTTCTAAACGCCCCCGGGTTTGGTCAATGGAATATTACTTCTGCACAAAGGACATTGTTCAGGTTTGAAATTCTCAACTTCTTTTTTGTAAAGTGACAAGTATTCAAAAGGCATTTGCACAGAACTCCGGTCAATCAACACAACAATACCAATTATGTTTGCATTCTTTTCTCTTACCGCTTCAGTTGTTTCATTAAGCGACTTGCCTGTAGTAAGGACATCATCAACGATAAGCACATTCTTCTTACAAATGTCAAAGCCCCGTGCCACAACCCTTTTGCCTTCGCGTTCTTCGGCAAACCCTGAATTGCAATTCAATTGCCGGGCAGTTTCAAACGCAATAATGATACCACCGGTTGTGGGACCGATCACCCATTCAGTCTTCTTATTCCTAAATCTCTCTGCAATCATTGAACAGAGCCTGCTTGTTGCTTCGGGATTTTCAAGGATACGAAATTTTTCAAAATAATATTTGCTATGCAATCCAGAGTTCAATTCAAAATGCCCTTCCAATAATACTCGGTACTGACGCAGAATAGCTTCAACCTGCATTTTCAATCTCCTTGATTATACTCTTTGCTGCAGACAAAGGGTCTTTTGCGGCAACAATCGGCCTGCCCACAACGACAAAATCAGCGCCGGCCTTTATTGCCTGGGAAGCAGTCATTGTCCTTGCCTGGTCATCAACCTCCTCACCCCCGGGTCTTATTCCGGGTGTGATTATCAAAAAGTCTTTACCACAGGATTGTCTGATATTCTTTATCTCATGGGCTGAAGCAACAACACCATCAAGTCCTGCACTCTGGGCAAGCCTTGCCAGGAAAACAACCTGTTCTTCTATTGTTCTTTGCACATCACCAAACAGATCTTTGAAATATGCCTCATCAATACTTGTCAGGACTGTGATACCAAGCAGTTTTGGACGGGGCATTTTTTTCACATCTGATATAAGCGACACTGCCTTCAATGCCTCTTCCATCATCATAAAACCGCCACTGGTATGAAGAGTCAACATATCCACTCCCATTTGCATCGCCCCCTCGCAAGCACGGGCAACCGTATTGGGAATGTCATGATATTTCAAATCCAGCATCACTTTTAGACCTCTACCCTTCACGAATCTGATAATTTCTGGGCCAAAATAAGTAAAGGGGATTGCACCAATTTTGTAGTATTTGACCAGACCCTGCAATTTCTCAATAAGCAATTTGATTTTGTTAATATCATTCAAGTCAAGTGCAACAATCAATTTCTCATTCATAACACCTCCTTATATGTTTGAAATCCCAATTTCAACAAATAAGATCTTCTAATTCCCTTATTATCCTCAATGGTGCATATGGGTCGCGCAAAACTGCAGTACCGATTGCCACAGCTGAAGCACCGGCAAGCAAAAATTCATAAGCATCTTTTCCGGTCATTATGCCCCCCATACCAATCAGCGGAACTTTTAATTGACTCAACCGATTCACGCAGTATAGGGCAAATGGTTTTATTGCTGGTCCTGACAACCCACCTCTGATTATTACATTTTTTGTTTGTGTATCAAATGCCAGACCATAGATTGTGTTGATAAGTGAAATCCCGTCTGCACCCGAATCAATGCACGCTTTCGCTATTATCAATGGATCGCAGAAATTGGCAGTCAACTTCACAATGACCAGCGATTTTGTTTTCTTGCGAACAATTTTCACAATTCTGGCAACCATTTTAGGATTTTGACCGAATAGAGCCCCTCCTTCTTGCACATTAGGACAGGAAACATTCAATTCAAAACCTGTTACTTCATCACCTATCTCTGCTACAATCCGGGCATACTCTTCAACTGTAAATCCTGCAACATTCACGAATACTCTGTTATTGATCTTCTTGATCTTAGGTAGTATGGATTTACTGAATTCTTTGACGCCCGGATTCTCAAGTCCTACTGAATTTATAATACCAGAGGCAGTCTCATAAATCCTTGGCGGTGGATTACCCATTCTTGGCAAAAAGGTAATGCCCTTTGTAAATAGTGCACCAACGCCTCTGGTCACTGCCCTGTATTTCAAACCAAAACTAAAAACCCCGGAGCCAAGAAACACCGGATTTTTGAATTTAATACCAAATAAGTCAACGGCCATAGCCATTTCTCTTTGTCTGACGAAATTCTAATCTATCCATTGAATTCAATGCCGTCAAGCTCAAATACCGGACCATCTTCACAAATTCTCTTATAAGTACCGTAATACTTTATAGCACACCCAAGACACAATCCACAACCGCAACCAAGGAAATCTTCACAAAAAGCATAGAATGGCAATTCCAATCTCATAGATTGTAACTCCCTGAGCATCGGTTTAGGACCGCACACATAGCCTATTTCGTAACCACCTATTTCAAGTTCTTTTAACACCGATAGAACTGTCCCTTTTTTTCTACCACCAATTTCAGTAATAAATACTACATCGGATGCAATTTTCTTAAGGGCATTCTTCAATATCAATTCAGCAGAGGTCTTTGCACCATAAACAAAGGTGAAATCAATTTTCTGCTCATGGAGTTTTCGAGCAAGAAAATAAAGGGGAGCAATACCAATGCCACCAGCAACAACAAGGCTTTTTTTTCTTTCTATTTTTAACTTATTGCCCAATGGACCAAAAACAACTAAATCCTCACCGGGGTTCTTCTCACCCAAAATCTTTGTCCCCTTTCCCACAACTTTCACAATAAGAAGTAATCTATTCTTTTCATAATCAGCAATACTTATTGGTCTGTTTAGAAGGGGATCAGTCATATTATTTACTTGTATCTGTAAAAATTGTCCTGGTTCAGGATTTATGCCTGTGCAAAGACATTCAAGGCTGAAGATGTTTGAGCATAACCAATTTTTCCTTAATATGCGGATTTTATGTTTAATCATTCAAATTTATTGCTGTTCCAATAACTTGAGAACACTCTTTGCATATTCAGTATCAGGATATCTTTTCTTCAATTCATCACCGAATACCTGAGCAAGGCTATCTTGTTTTAATATGATTTTGCTTATCCAGAAATTGGCATATAATGCCTTTGGTGATAACTCACTCTTTGGGTAACTCTTATACACATTTTCATAGTGTGCCATTGCTTTCGGAATATCATTCAACTCCACGAAATACAACTCACCCAGGGAAAACTGCGCTTTATCAAGTTCTTCGGTTTTGTTTGTGAGGTCTAATATCTTCTTTAAGATCTCAGAACGTGCCTTTGCTTTGATCAATAAATCACCAGTGGCTTTTGTAGTAAGGGAATCATAATAGGCGATCGCAAGTTCAGCACTATCCTCTTTTTCAGCAATCTGCCCAAGTGCGTAGTATGCCTTTGCGGAATAATCCTGTAAATTAACTTCCTTTATTTCAAGATAAATATGCTTTGCTTCTTCAACATTATTCATTCTAAAATTGAGTTCTGCAAGAAGCAATCTAAATTCTGGATCATATTCATTTTCAAGAAAACTTTTGCATTTCTCAAATTCATTCATATCCAGATAGACGCTCGCAATCTTAATTTTTATCTTCTTCTTCTCATCAGCATTTTGTTCCAGAGGAATAATCTCATTATAGGTTTTGAGAGCGGAATCAAAATCCTTCACCGCATATTCTGCTTCACTCAGGATATTTAGAATCATCAGTTTTTCTTTTCTGCTCAATTTTTCTTTTAGCAGCAAATTTGCTGTATTCATTAAATCGGCATAATTTCTATCACGATAATAAGCATAACACAACATAGTATTTGCCTTCTTGCGAAAATACTTGAACCTTCCAGATTCTTTGAAAGCGATGATTGCCTTACTGAATTTCTCTGATTTGTAGTATGCAAGTCCCATATAATACATCGCATCATCATAGAATTTTGAACCTGGGAAATTTGTAACAAGAAAATCAAGCTTTTCCAGGGCTCTGACATAATCACCTTTGTAATAATAGGAAGCACCCATCATAAAAAGGGCATCATCAACATAGCGTGATTCTGGATACTTAACAATAACCGAAGCACATTTTTCTATAGTCTTATCAAAAAGTTCAGAATCAAATTTGAGTGTGTCATTGGTAACGGTTTTCATTCCCTGGTGGAAATAGTTCTGGGCATTATAGAAGGTATTGAAATAAGCACAGCCTGCTGACAGGACAATCCATGATAAGAGGACAAGTTTTGAAGCTTTAGGCATTTGACTCTATTTTGTTATCCCCACCTGGACATTCTTGAACCTTGCAGGTGCGGTTCCATGTCCCACATACATTGTCTGACCCGGCTCACCTTTGCCGCAATTGGGTACACCATAAACATGCCAGTAGTCCTTATTTGCAATGGCATCACATTTATTCCAGAACTGTGGCGTGATATCAGCATAGGTTGGATTTTTGTACACTTCGGTCAGTTTTCCGTTTTCAATCTTGCGTGCAAGTTCGCAGCCAAACTGGAAATTCAATCGTTTGTCATCAATTGACCATGATTTGTTCGTGGTCATAAATATACCTTCTTTGGTATCAGCAATCATGTCTTCCAGTTTCCAATCACCGGGGAGAATATTGATATTTGTCATCCTTATTAGAGGGATTCTGTTCCAGCCATCAGCACGCATATTGCCACTGGATTTACCTTTGACTACAGGTGCGGTTTCCCTTGAACTCTGATATCCTACAAAAATTCCATTTTTTATCAGATAGACTTTTTGTGCAGGAACTCCTTCATCATCCCAGCCAAAAGTGCCAAGTCCACCTGGAACTGTAGCATCAGCCACGATATTTACTATTTTTGATCCATATTGCAGCTTATTTAATTTCTCCGGGGTCATAAAAGAAGTGCCAGCATAAGATGCCTCGGTACCTAACACCCGGTCCAGTTCTGTGGGATGTCCGCAGGATTCATGAACCTGCAAAACCATCTGATTTGAATCAAGTATAATTGTTGTTTTCATTGTCGGACACGGCTTTGCGTTAAGCAACATCAATACTTCTTCTCTGACACGACTTGAATTTTCAATAAGATGAAGTGATTTAATAAACTCATATCCTGCCTGTCCATAATCATCGTATGAACGAATCTGAAGTTCACCCTTATCCATTGCGTATGCCTTTATACCACCACCTGCATAGGTGAATTCCTGAACAATATTTGAACCTTCAGTTGACAACAAATGTACTTTTATGCGACGGAAAGACATAAAAGAAATCCTCGTTTTTATGCGCGCATCACCAGCAAGTGATCGGTCACAACCAAGCAAGAGATCAATCTTTTCACTGAGCGGAATCTTGAAGGGATCAATCCGCACAGTTGATCTATAAACACCTTTTTGGGGCTTCAGTTCGCTAAGGATAACTGGCTTTCCTTTTATCCGTGCTGATGCCTGAGCAATCAAAAACGCATTTCTTGTTACCTGATTTACCTTTCTTGAATTCAAGATATTTGATGATGCAAAACCCCAGGCACTGTTCTTAATCAAACGAACGCCAAATCCCATATCAGAATTATGGGTGAGTACTTCAATAATGCCATTCTTGATCATTATTGATTCGGATTCCTCCTGTACAAAACGCACATCGCCATATTCTACTTTCTTAATTTTCAAATTGTCAATAATATTTTTCAATGTTTTTTCCATTTCTGCTCCTAACGATTAACTATAATCAAATTTCCCTGCATCGTCAAGGGTGATGTCTGTCTTATACTGCAATTGAAGGAGAACAAATTGATTATTAACTCTGCTGGCTAAGAGGAATTCTTATAATAAATTCAGTGCCTTTTCCCTGCACAGATTTGGCAATTATTTTGCCATCGTGCAAATCCACAACCTTCTTTACAAATGCAAGACCTAAACCAGTACCACTTTCTTTATTTGAGTAAAAAGGACTAAAGATGTTTTTAAGATTATCACCCGAAATACCCTGTCCTGTATCTGCAACAGAAATCACTATTGAATCTTCTTCACTATTTGTGGTAATACGAATTTTACCTTTGCCGGATATTGCTTCAATACCATTCTTTAGAAGATTAATCATTGCGCTGAGAAGAAGTTCATAATCTGCATAGATTTTATCCTGATAATTGAATTCCCTTTCTATGATTATTCCCTCAGGACAAATGATTTTTCTGATTGCTTCCTCAAGCAACTCATTCAATACAAATTCGTTTTTCATCAGTTTTGCCGGTCGTGCATACTCCAGCAAATTGGCAATTAATCCTTCCATCATGCTACACTCTTGAATAATTTCTGAAGGATCTTTTTTTCCTTTCTGTATCAATCTTGCCAGACCAGTGATTGTCGCCAGGGAATTTCTGAATTCATGCGCAACGTATGCCGAAAACTCAAGGAGTTCTCTTTCTCTATCTTTCAACTTAGCAAATATCTCATTGAAGGTAAGGGACACAAAATCCTCTTTTTTCATCTCAATCCCATATCTCTGCGCAACCCGCGCAACATAGCGCATTGGCAAGAAAAGATTACGAATCAAGAAAAAACCCAAGAATGAAATAGAAACTAAAGATAAGGTTATATAGATTAGGTGCCAGCGAAAGATGTTATCAATTGTCGCATAGTTTGAGTAATTGAATAAATAAAGATAGAACTCTGGTTCCGGATTATGATATACAAGATTATTGTCCTTTTGTATTATCTTTCCTGCCTCAGGAAGTTTATTGAATATCTTTGTATTACCCAAGATAATCCCAGGAAATTTGACAGAAGAATCATAAATTCTGTTGCCCAGTGTATCGGTTATCAAAAGATGTCCAACATTGAACGACTCAGTGATAGTCCTTATGGATCTGTCTCTATCAGGATGATCTAAATAAATTGAACAGAATCGTGCCAGAGCAGAAACTTGCTCTTCCTGTGTTGAAATGAACGCCCTCCTCAATTGACTGCTCACATAAAGATTTACAACTGCCAGAAAAATTATCAGCAGAATAAAAACCACTGAGACAGTTGCAATATCCTTTGGGTATGAACTCTTTCTTGCCATTTAGTTCATGCTTTACCTGATAATAGTCATTCTTCCTTTGCTTCTCTCTATCCTTTCACCCTGCAGTTCAATCACATAAATATACATTCCACTTACCACCGCATTACCCTTCTCATTTTTCAAATCCCAGAAGGCACACCTTCTGTAACGATCAACCTCATTCTGATCATCAAGTATTCTTACCCTTTCGCCAGCAATATTATAAATAGTGACCTTAAAATCAGGAAATTGACTGCCCAATTCTGTAGTATCCGATGGGGTATAAGAAATTACCACACTCTTTCCCCAGGACGGAATTCGGTCAACCCGGAATGGATTAGGATACGCCGCAATCCTACCTAAAAACAATGGACTTATCCAGAAAGATGCGGTCATTATGGAATCAGCAGAACCAATATTATAGACCGTCACGCCACTTGCCGAATCACCATAAAACCTGCTTGAAGGAGTTGAACCATCATAGAAGCCGATTGAATCGTTCTTCCACAGATCTTCTGCCTTTCCCCAGGTTGACCTTGGTAGCAAATAACCGTTATCACCGTCTGCCTGCATAATACCCACCAATGGATGGTTCTCGTTATTATTCTCGGTTCTTGAATCGTCAATATGTAAAATCAATAGTCCATCACCAGGCAGGGACCGGTCAAATCCTGTGCGGAATCTATTTTCTATCAAGAAATATTCACCCCTGCCACCGGTACTGAAATTCCAGTCTGGCCCACCCGGATCTTCCAATATCTTTACTGCAAATGGACTTCTTGCCGAGCACGGTATTTGTTGATTCTCCAGTTTACTTATCCCTTTTCTCTCAATCGCGGTTGGTGTGAGCCAGCCAAGTTGATATTTACACCAGACACAAGGATGAGATGGTGTGTTTCCTGGTAAATCTGATGAACTGGATGTACCCCATGAACCTGCAGCCATCAAACAGAATATGCCAATGCCATTCGTAGAATAATCTGTATCATACAAATCAGGCAGTCCAAGCACATGCCCGAATTCATGGACAAATACGCCAACCGTAATCCTTGAAGGTGGGTTGACAAGGCTTTCTGGTTCCATTGAATAATAATCTACCTTAACTCCATCCTGGGTTTGATAGGCGCCTGGACAACTTGTACCGGTGTTTGACAATTGCCACTGATGTGACCAGATGTCATTAGGACTCCCGGTTTCTTCTGCACCGGGTCCTGAATGGACAATAAAAATACCGTCTACGATGCCGTCGCCATTTCCGTCATACTGAGAAAAATCAACTAAAGGATCGGCAAGGGCACAAGCATCTTCAACAAGTTTCTGGACATTATGTGGATAATCACTATAAAAACCAAATGAATCACCAACATAATAGGCATAACTTTGTGGTGCACGCACCCAACCTACAACATTGCTCTGCTTGCTAATCGTGAATTTGCCGTAAGAGACTTCACTGTAGTATTTGCGCATAGAGTTCTCATTTTCACCATATATGAGAGAATCAAACTGAGATTTCTGATAAGTAGATGGATGATCTGAAAAATCCACTAAAATTACGATCGCCTTTTTCTCACCCAGGGCAGGTTGGATCAGACCCGGGCCTCTATTCATGAAAATAGGAAATTTCGGCGGTTTGATCGGTGTCCTTGTGTATGGATTGGGTGGCATCAAAAATAAAGAAAGCAGTAATATGAAATTCATAATTGAATTATATCCAGTGAGAGTGTGATGTCAACACTATTGTATAACTACTGCATAATTTCAGGAACAAAATGCAACATTTCTCTGCCTGCCGCAAAAGTGTTGCATCTTTCAATCCATATTTCTCATCACAGTATATCGTGAAATTTTCAATATCCTTGCAACTTCAGAAATCTTCAAATCATAATCCTTTATCAAAATATTGATCGCCTTACGCCTGAATTGTCTCTGTTTCAATCCTAAGGGATTTAACAGCATTTCTGTTGAGATATTCAACTCGTTACTGATTGCGCTGAGAAGCTCATCTTTGTCATAGTTTTGATTAACTTTCACTCCTAACTTTTTGCGAAGACTTTCAACAAAACCAAAAGTTCCCACAATCGGTGATTTGAAATCATCCCAATCTTTAATATCCTTCCCTGCGTTCAAGACAAATTCCTGGTAAGCCCTTGCTACTTTCTTAAAATCAACATAGTCTCCGAATTGCTCAAGGATAACCTGTGGTTTTATAAACCTTATTGGTTCTAATCCTATATACTGCCGATAACTTGTCCAGGGATAGTCTTTTGGATCAACAACCAGTCTTGCTTCAACTGCCTGACGATGGATATAAGAGGACAGGTACAAACCATAGTCATTTGGCTGAACAATTTTGTTATTGAATCTTTCTCCAAAAACATGACCCACACTACCAGTTTCTTTATTAAATAGAATTGCATACTTACCATGAAGTTCTTCCATAAATTTTGAAATCTTATTAAAATGGTCAAAAATAAAGAGATGGACATGCCACTGCATCAATGCATAGGCAATAACATCAATGTCGAATTTTTTTGATGATTTTTCTAATAAATTAAGGTAAAGCTCGTAATGATTCTCTTCTTTGAATGTTGGATGTCTATCATTTCCCCATGCATAAACATGGTGATAAAGATTTTCACCGCATAACCTGCGCATATGTTTAGAATTCATAAGATTTAATATTTTTGATTATACACATTTTGCGAAGGTTGTCAATGGATAATGCAACATACTTGCAGCAGGCAGAGAGTTGTTGCATTTGTGTAATTTTTTACCCAATAACAGCAACAATTTATCTATTTATTATATTTTTCACACAAATCTCATTAAATTTCAGCAGTTTTTTCCAAAAAACAGGAATGAAATTTGCATATATACTGATTAGGATTAGAGGTTATGAATGAGCATGATCAATGGACAGAAATCAAGAAATCCGTGTTATTCCGTATCAATTTCAGCGGAATTGCGGATTATGCAATGCAAAGGAGGTTTTATGAAAAAGGGTTTTACAGTGATTGAATTGATGGTTGTTATTGGCATTATCGGTGTTATCGTTGCCCTTGCAGTACCCAATTTTGCTTCAATGCAGAGAAAGGCAAGAATTAGGGCGGCTACTCAGACCCTCACCCAAGATTTGAGACAGATTAGAGAACGTGCTCTGTCAACCAGTATTACCCATACAATAACGTTTGATACAGGCACTCGCGAATACATAGTGACCAGCATAACTCCAAATGGTGTTTTGCAAAATAGGTATAAACTTGCGCAGACGACCGGCGGAAATATTAGATTTGGTTGCGCAATTGGAGTTAGTGGCCATCCGCCGGAAGGCTGGGTTGATGCACCGGCAGGGAATGGCATTGATTTTCTACCGAATGATATTCTTGAAATAGATAACAGGGGAGGCGCTAATCGCGGAGTAATTTACATAACTGATGAAAAAGATAGTTACGCAATTGGAGTAAATTCCCTGGGCAGGGTGAAGATTTACCGCTATGGCAGTGGCGGATGGTACTAACCAAAGGGGGTAATATGAAAAAAGGATTTACACTCGTTGAAGTTTTGGTAGCAATTGTTATTCTTGCTTTGGGTGTGCTTGCAGCAAGCCAAATGACACTTCTTAGTATGAGAACAAATCAGAAAGTAAGAGAAGGAAGGGAGGCACGGGAGATCATCACAAGAGCAATGGAGGTTCTAAAAGGAGTATATATAACAGACCCATTGGTCAGCCCTACATGCGATTCTTTGACCTTAGATGATACATTACTCGCTTATGTAGCAGACTCAACAAATGTAGTGGGAAGAACAATTGGACCAACGGTTTATCGTGTATTCTGGAATGTGGCTGACAATTATCCAACTCCTGGTGCAAGAACCATCAGAATGATAGTAAATAACAAGGGAAAGAGGATATTCTTTACTGATTATGTGAAATGGAGGTAGAAAATGAATACTAATCTAAAAATCAAAAGATGCAGAATTTACAAAATAACAACCGGTATGACCTTAATTGAGTTGATGGTTTCTCTGGTTATCCTGATGATTGTCCTGGGTGCAATCTACTCAATCCTTACTATGCAACAAACAAAAGCGATAAATGTCCAGACAACTTCTGTTTTACAAACTGATGCCCAGGCCGCGCTCACGATACTGAGGTGGGATTTATTTATGGCAGGTTATGGAATGGGCCAAAATGATGAGGTTTTCTATCCCCAGAACTACAACAACACGAGAGACAGCCTGGGAATCAGAAGCATGGCATTCAGTTTTGAGGCATCCCATGCTAATTGGTCGCCAGTGCTTGAGATTGCAATGAATAGCGATAGGATAAAAGTCTATAGGCACGAAGATGCAGCCTCCAATTATTCAATCGGAGACAGAATCGGAATTATCAGTAATAAGAAGAGTCTGCTGGACACAGGGCTTGTGATTCAACAAATAGATACAACAACCTATGCAGCAGGCGAAGATACAATCCCAGCATTGGAGTTGCACCTGAGTCGGCCTACAAATACAGGACAGGGTTCGGTATGTATTGCATATAACGACGATTGCTACTTCAATGGTATTAGTTACTACATTAATAACCAACATCAGTTGATGCGCGGTGATGAAGTTTTTCTTGAGAATGTGGAGGATATTCAATTCAGATATGGTATTGACGAAAATGACAACGGCATTATTGATAGCATGACAAACTATGTTGAATGGCACCACGACCTCGCAGGTTTTAACCAGATAGACCTTCAACGACATCTATTCGTGGTCCGCGTAACATTTGTCGTAATGAGCGAGAGGGGTTTAACTGACTATCATTATCCAGCAAACTCCATCACGATAGAAGATCACACATATCCACTCAATGACATACAGCGCCGTTTTAAGCGTGTTATTGTTCAAACGATCGCCTGGCCAAGGAATTATAGAAGTTAGGAGGACATTATGTTTACATTTAAAAAATGCCTGATTAACAAAAGACATAAAAATAGAGGTATTGCCCTGCTCGTTGCTCTGGGCACGATGATACTGATTCTCATAATCGGCAGCCTTGCAGTCTATCTTGTGATAAGGGCGTTAAATGTCACAGCAGGGCAGAAAAGGTATCAGACTGCATTTGAAGCCTGTGAGGGAGGATTGGAACTTGGTGTTCTGAGGGCATATACCGGATTTGAGGCACACAATATACAAGATACCACATTCCAGCAAAATATAGCAAACTATCGGGTTCATATATATGTCCGTCCACTTTTTGCAGCGACTGAGGCAGGCGCAGTGATAAAATTTGCTCGTGGTTATTTCGGTGCTGGACAGGGTCTTGCTGGTGGTGGTGCAAGTTATTATTATAAGATTGTTGCTGCATCCTGTGGAACCGCAGGTGATAGTGTCACCACTGAGACAGAAATAAAACGAGTGATTGGTATTGATTAAAAAGGAGGAAAAAATGAAGAAGATAATAATATTCATTCTTTTGCTGGGCGGTTTTTTCATTGCCCAGGAGATGAACAACTACTGCACTGCACCACCTTTTGTTGGTGGTAAAACCGCAGTGGTAAAACCGAATGTCCTTCTTGTTCAGGATATGACCGGAAGTATGAGATTCTGGGCCTATCATTACTGGGGTGAAGCATATAATCCTAATTTTACCTATTATGGTTATGCAAACCCGAGTTATACCTATGATTCAGTAAATGTTGGCGGTTATTGGTATTTTGTAAAACATTCAGGTGCAGGTAATGGTAAATGGTCAGGGAATTGGATAAACTACTACTTTATGACAAGGATTGATGTTGCGCGCAAGGCATTTACAGGGGGTAGGGGTATTGCTTATAATAACAAAGCAAGACTTCGCTTTGAAGTTCCTGCTTCTACAAGTGGCAAAACCTGGTATGGTATTGTCACAACTGATTCAACCGAAAGAACAAAAGGTATAATAAGGGAGATTGCAGATAAGGATACAGACTATGTCTGGGATTCAGATGCACCCCATTTTGCCCTGCTTACCTTTTCCACAAGTTCAACATTCTACGAAAGGGTGAAATGCACATTCGATTCAAGTTTGGTCAGGATGCTCACAGTATTGGAGAATCAGGATGGCCTAAACCAGCCCACAGGCGGAACACCAACCGGAAATGCAATATTTGAGGCAATCCATTATCTAAGGTTTTTGAGTGGACCGCATTTTACCCATTCTACACCAAATTATACATGGAATTCTTCCTGGGTCGGAACACCGAGGGACCCCTGGTATGAGGTGGTTGGTGGAGATACAGTATCAGTCTCCTGCAGACCAACCTTTGCAATCGTGATCGGTGATGGTGGTTCAAACTCTGATGTTTCATATATAAACTGTAATCATTTAACCTGGTATCCATCTCCTTATGGAGCAGGTTTTAATACCTTCTGGGATTATGCTTATGAAATTGAATATCCAAATTCACCCTATAATGGTCATGACCCTTATGATGATTGTGATGGCTCGAATTCTCCTCAAGCACCTTACCCAAGATACGCCCATGACCGCCCTGGGGATGATTATGCATATTATGCCCATATCAATGATTTGAGACCTGATATTCCTGATAGACAGTCCATTAATTTTTATTCTATATATCTATTTGCCAAGGGCGAGGATGATGATGCAGATTCAATCTTTTTCAGACAGATTGCAAGAGAAGGTGGATTCATTGATGAGAATAACGATAAGAGATATCAACCTTCGGAATATGACAAGAACAGTGATGGCAGACCTGATAATTTCTTCTATGTGCAGGATGGTCAGCAACTTGCAAATGCCTTGGAGGAGATATTTGTCAATATTCAGACTATCTCAAGGGTCACGAGCGCTTCAGCTGCATCGGTGACAGGTGGTGGAATGAAAGGCGCCGGGCTTTTAATCAATGCCCAGTTCTGGCCAAGGATGCCTTTAAATGATTATGACTTAAACTGGCTCGGCAGTGTCCAGAGTCTATGGGTGGATGATTCAGGCCTGGTCAGGGAAGAAACCCAGCATAATCTCCGCCTGAATCTTAAACAGGACTATGTTGTAAAGATGTTCTTTTCTGCGGGACAGAACAGAACAATGGCTGCGCGTTTTCAGGATACTGCGGGCATAAGTATGGATACTCTTTTGGCACCAATTGATACTGTTCCAGTTGAAAGTCTGAATTTTGTCTGGAATGCCGGAGCATTATTAAGAAATACCTTACCAGGGAACCGAACAATCTACACAAATCTCAATGGTTTGCTCAGTCCTTTTACTGTAGCAAATAGTGCCAATATCAGACCCCATCTGGGATTCCATAGCGGAAATGTGGATTCCTGCAATAAACTAATCAACTACATACGGGGAACCGATTATAGCTTATGGCGGAGAAGGTTATTCACAGATAACAATGTCTGGAAACTCGGGGATATAATTTATTCACAGCCAATGCTTGTAGGGACGCCCGCAGAGTTATATGATTTAATCTACAATGATAATTCTTATAACACCTTCTGGAATCAATATAAGGACCGCAGATTAGTTATCTACACGGGCGCCAATGATGGTATGCTACATGCATTCAATTCAGGATTGTACACACGCCTGGGCAATCCTTTTGAAATTGCGGAAATCAATCCACTTGGAAAAATACTTGGTCAGGAACTCTGGGCGTATATTCCTTTCAATCTCCTGCCACACCTAAAATGGCTGAAGGACACAACCTATTGTCATGTTTATTATGTTGACCTGAAACCCTATCCTACAGACGCCCGTATTTTTACTTCGGATGCAGACCATCCTGAGGGCTGGGGAACAATCCTGGTTGCTGGTATGCGCCAGGGTGGTTATGCTATCACAGTAGGGTCAAATACCTATCGTTCCTCTTATTCCTGTATTGATATAACAAATCCTGAATCAAGCAATTATCCAAGATTGTTATGGGAATTCACACGAAGTGATTTGGGACTGACTTTCTGTGTGCCAACACTGGTGAAGTGTCAGAATACCTGGTATCTAGTCTTTGGTTCAGGACCACAATCATTATTTGGTGAGGTTACCCAAAGAGGAAGAATATTTGTTTTAAACCCATTAACCGGTGATACAGTACGGACAATCGTGCTCAATGATACCTGCGCAATTACCAATGTTTTTGCTGCAGACTGGGGATTGAACTATTCTACTGAGCTCATATATTTTGGCACAATGGATAAAAACAATAGAGGCAAAATCTACAGGATAAAAACCCATGAAAACCCAGACCCCGCCACCTGGACCTATCAACAAGTTATAAATCTAAACAGACCAGTGACTGCTGAAGGTTCGGTTGCAACAGATGAATACGGAAGGCTCTGGATATATTTTGGCTCGGGCAGATATATCTCAAATCCAGATGCAGCGAACAAAGATACAATGGTATTCATCGGAGTAAGAGATGATACAACCCTTGGTACCGAGATAACCCCAGCGTTTACCTACAACGACCTATTTGATGTAACAAATGTAAAGGTGTTTGATGACTCGGTTACTGGAGCAGGTCCAGGCATAGATACCTGGAATGAGTTGGTTGATGCAATCAATTCCGAACAAGGATGGTTTTTGAGATTTAATGAAACCCCTGGTGAACGGGTGATAACCACACCGGTTGTCTTAGGTGGTGCGGTGATTTTCACCACCTTTATTCCCTCTGATACAACCCAGCAGAATCCCACAGGTCCTGACCTTTGTATTGGTGGGAGTGGTGGACCTTCTTCTGGTAATCTCTGGGTATTGTATTACCTCACTGGTACTGCTTACAAGACTGACATCTTAGGCAAGAATGTAACTGGAGAACATAAACGGTATGTTCCAATTGTTGGAGATCTGCCATCTGAACCTTCACTGGTCATCGGTCCAAAACAGGAAAAGGTATTTATTCAGACATCCGGTGGTATAAAAGAAGTCCAAACACCACTACCATTCAATCCCAGAGGTGGTGTTATGATCTGGCGTGGTCGTTAATAGGAGGCCAAAATGAAATTGATAAAACTAATTTTGGTTGTAATCCCTATAATTTTGATTGCACAGCAAGGAACTGATAAATTTCAATACCTTGAGGAAAATGCTGACTGGATGGTGCCTTCGGATACTGGAACAATCCTTGAGATAAAGGGTGATTCTATAAATTATGAAGAAGCCTGGATGCGGATTGTCCCCAACAGGACAATAATAACTGATAAATCTGGCACAACGATTGAATTTAAGAATCTAAAACCACCCTGCAAGGTAGAAATCAGTTTCTTTGGCAAAGGAAAGTATCGTTACATAAAATCCATTAAGTTGCTCAAACAACTCCAGTATACAAGTGATGGTTACATAATAGGAGATGATACAATAACAGAATAGATTTCATCCTACACCGGGGCCAGCTCTTGAGTCTTGATAAACGAGAACAAGATCTGACCCCGGCCTTGACTTTCGAAGAATTCTGATTACAATATCCAATGAGCAATGGAGGTCCAATTGAAAATAAATAAATGGAATAGATATTTTCCGGGTTTGTTGGTTCTATTAACTATGATTGTCTGCGGTGGTGGGAAAAAGGAAGAACAACCCAGGACCAACACGGCCCCAATGATCAAACAAATAACAATTCTCCCAACCAACCCGACATTAGGTTCAAGAATCATTCTGCGCATCACTGCTGAAGATAAAGAAGGTGACGACATAAATTTTACTGTCAACTGGTTCAAAAATGATGTCAAAACCGGCGAGGGCATTGAATTTTATGTTGAAGATGCCAAGAGAGGTGACAAAATATATGCAGAAGTAACGCCAGATGATGGAAAATTAGAAGGGACAAGAGTGCTAACAGATACCGTTGTTGTTGCCAATGCACCACCGCAAATACGTTCAGCAAGAATTTCACAGGACAGCATTCTCACATCCACTGATTCAATTTCAGTGATTGGTGATGGCTTTGACCCTGACGGAGACTCATTAAGATGGGTATGTTACTGGACACTTAATAATAGTAAAAGAATGGCAGATTCATCAACATCAATAAAAATCAAGAATTTTAAATTAAAAAAAGGCGACATCCTGACTGCTGAATTATACGCTTTTGATAAAGATACTGTTTCCAATCCGTATGTTCTTAATATTGAAATCGCAAACTCACCGCCGGTTTTGAAAGAAGGATTAGATTCCATACCATATAAACCCGAAAGTATTTATTATCAACTGCCTATCGTTGATCCAGATGGCGATGAAATAACCTTTGCACTATTGGATGCACCGTATGGTATATTCATAGATAAGAAGAAAGGCATTATCTATGGAAAAGTTGCAGAAGCAACAAATTTTGAGGTATCGGTCCGGGCAACAGATACAGATGGTGCATATTTAGATGCGAAGTTTACGCTGACCGCACCCCAGAAGAGTAGTCAGTAAATCAGTAAGTCAGTAGTCGGTAGATAATAAAGGGATACTGAAATAAATTCAGCATAATATGAAATATGATTAGATTCAAAAAAAGTAGTATAGAAGTTTATTTAATTGTTGGAATTTGTTTGGGATTTGGTCCGCCAGTCTGTGTGGCGGATTGGAATTTGGGATTTGCTGGTGCCCTAATTTTTCAATCTGGTGATACACTGAAGTTTTCGCAGGATGATAGCCTTGTTTATGAGTGGATACTAAATAATAATGAAAAATTGGAAACTGGTGGATACCACATAGAAAAAGCAAAGGTTTCGCAGGATAACAGAAGATTTTTTATTTACGAAGAAGAATACTTTCCAAACCAGGACAGCACATTCACCCAATTGACACTTTATGATGCCAGGCGAAATAAAATCTGGTCAAGAACACAGGGTGGTGCACGAAAGTTTTCGTTTGAATTGAGTAGAATATATGGTGACAGGATAATATTATTTGTTAATTCAAGAAGTAATGTGAATCCTGAGATGATAATACTCAAAGATGGAACCAGGAGCACGGTTGATCTAACACAATGGACAAGTATTGTGAACTATGAGATCTCTCCAGATGGAAGATATATTCTCTTTCATGCCAAAAAGCCATATAATTACAAATTGTGGGATTATCTTTATTTTATTGATTTAAAGACCAGCAAGAATTGGGAGTATTTATTTCCAATTTGTTTTTCGTGCAAGCGCGGAAAGATTGATTTAAAAGTGTATGATGATGGAAAGAGCGAAGCAATTTACAAGAATGAACACAGGATATTTGATAGGGAGGGAAATCTGATTGATATATTTGTGAAATTAGATTAACGCAGAGACCGCAGAAGCATCGCAGAGGGTGCTAAAAGATTGCCTGAAATCCGAGTGTGGCGAGGATACCCAAGATGAAAAAACCACCAAGGCAACTGAATACCTTTGCCTTTGCTTTGCCCGGTGCAGAACGGACCGCATTATAACTTAATTCAACGATTGTCTCTTTATTTGATTCTATCTTAACCTTTACAATCCCTTCACCATATTTCGCAATCCTCCATAGTGCACCAATATCACCATTTTTGAATTGATAGGAAGCAGTCTCAATAGAATCCTGAGGGAAAAATCCAACATCATACTCATCAGGCTTGAGCGGATATTTAATGACCGGTGTATTGCCGATAAAATCATCGTCAACAAATACCGGCAGTCCATCCTTTTCTGCCCGGACGGTCAAATAGCCGGAATTTAGTTGTAGGAATATCAATATTATCAACATAAAATATTATATCTATTAAATTGCAGAAGTCAAGATTTTAATATTAAATTCCAACCGCGATTCTTATTATGCATTTATTGACATTGTTTTTCGTTTCTGTATAATTCATTATGAACATTAAGGATAATATCCTTCAAGTAAAAGAAAGAATATCTAAGGCAGCATCAAAGGTAAATCGGGATCCTGAAGAGATTACAATCGTCGCGGTCACAAAGACAGTGCCACCAGAAATAATTCTCCAGGCGATTGATTGCGGGATTGAAATCATTGGTGAAAACCGGGTTCAGGAAGCAAAGGAGAAATTTGCAATCATTGGCAATCGTGTAAAATGGCATCTGGTAGGTCATCTTCAAACAAATAAAGTAAAGGATGCATTGAAGATATTCAGTTTAATTCACAGTCTTGATTCAATAAAACTTGCCGAAGAAATTAATAAGCGGGCAACAAGCACTATTGATTGTCTGATTGAAGTAAACACTTCCCAGGAACCAACAAAGTTCGGGATAAAGCCTGATGATTTGTTTGCTTTTTATGAGTCATTGAAAAATTTTGAAAAGATCAGAATCCAGGGATTGATGACCATTGGTCCGGGCTGGGCAATCACAAACCCTGAAGCATCAAGGAATTCTTTTAGATTATTACATGATTTGCGCGATGAGTTAGCACAGGCATTTGACCATGAATTTCCAATTTTGTCAATGGGAATGACAGCAGATTTTGAGGTCGCAATTGAAGAAGGTTCAAATATGATTCGCATTGGCACTGCGATATTTGGATCAAGGGGATGAATATGGAAAATCAAAAGAAATGTATTGAAGAGATAAATTGTTTGAATCAATGGCGAAGTTACCAAGCAACATTGTCTTTTATTCTTTATGCTGCAGTCAAAAAATTGTTCCCAGAGACTTCCTTACGAATTGAACACTCAATAAGCCGGGGATTTTATTGTCTACTCAATAGAAAACTGATAGATAAAGACCTGATGGCAATTGACCTCAAAATGCGGGAAATCATAAGGGCTGACTTGCCCATCATAAGAAAGGTCTTACCAAGAACAAAGGCAATTAAAATCTTTGAACATTGCAAACAAAAAGATAAGGTGAAATTGCTAAAAAACATAAACATAGATAAAGTTCCTATTTATAAACTTGATAAATTTTTTGATATGTATCCGAATCCACCATTTGAAAGAACCAAGATGGTCGATAAATTCTATCTGACAAACTTTCCGCCGGGATTTATTATTGTCTTTCCTAACTGGAATAATCTTGATTCCCTACCGCCATACATTTCCCAGCCAAAATTAGCAAGAATTTTCAATGAATATTTGAATTGGGTTCAAATTCTCGGAATCACCGATGTTGCAGATTTGAATCAGGCAATCAAAAATGGTCAGGGTTCAGATATTATCCGGGTCAGTGAAGCACTTCACGAGAAAAAAATTGTATATATCGCAGACAGAATAACTTCAGAAAAAAAACGCGTAATTCTTATTGCAGGTCCAAGCAGTTCAGGTAAGACGACTTTCACAAAACGGCTTTCAGTGCAATTAATGGTCAATGGATACAGACCGATTTTGATCTCAACTGATGATTATTTCCTTCCCCATAGTAAGACACCAAAAGATAAATTTGGCAGACTGGATTTTGAATCAATCAGGGCAGTAGATATACCACTTTTAAATAAGCATCTCCTTGCTATAATAAAGGGTGAAAAGGTAATGTTCCCAAAATTCAATTTTATAAAAGGAAGAAGGGAAAAAGGAAAACTGGTTGAACTGCCCGAAAATGGGATTGTTATGGTAGAAGGTATACATTGTCTTAATGAAGAATTGACCCCACTCATTTCCAAAAATATTAAATTCAAAATCTATATCAGTGCCCTGACACAGTTGAATATTGATGACCATAACCGTATATCAACGACTGACACAAGAATGATGAGAAGAATTGTCCGGGATACGCACTATCGTGGTTATACAGTCCAGGGTGTATTGACACAATGGGGAAGGGTGAGAACTGGTGAAGAACAGAATATCTATCCGTTTCAGGAAGAAGCAGATGAAATGTTTAATTCCGCACTTATTTATGAATCTGCAGTTTTGAAGAAATATTGTGTACCACTCCTCAAAAAGGTAGGAAAGAATGACCCTTTTTATTATGAGGCACGCAGATTGCTGGATTATTTTGCAATCTTTCACGATATAAATGAAAGGGATGTACCATCCAATTCAATCCTGAGAGAATTCATCGGTGGCAGTTCATTTGTATATTAGGCACAGCACATTGTTCAATGATTTTGATTTGTTACGCTCACATTGTTGAACCATTCAACCATTTAACCATT
>JBNAVN010000006.1:0-11508 GCA_049700315.1 bacterium | reverse complement strand
TTGATATAATACAATAATTTATATTCCGGGGTCGTAGTTCAGCATGGTTAGAACGCCTGCCTGTCACGCAGGAGGTCGCGAGTTCAAGTCTCGTCGGCCCCGCTTTTTTAAAGAAGATTACACAGATGGGACTTGGATTACACACCACCCCTTGACAAGTAGCAAGTTATAAATATAATGAACTATGAAACCAATAAAAATAATTTTGTTGATCTTATTCATCTCTTTGCCGCTTATGTGTCAGGAAAACACTGAGCATCTGGCAGAAAAGATAAAAAAGGTGAGTGAAAATCTGCTTGAAGGTTATACCCAGCCATTGATTACATCCTTTGGCACGGGAATTTCTACTGGTCTTTTCCATTCAGCGCACAGTCATAAAACCCTGGGGTTTGATTTGGGTGTCCGGGTAATGTATATTCAGGTTCCGGAATTCGCCAAATATTTTGATGCTGAGGTATTAACCTGCTCTCTTTCAAACAACAAACTTGACTACGATTCTTTAACCCTGGATAGCGTGAGTTCCATTTTTGGACCAAAAGACAGGACCAATGTACCGGTTACAGGAAATGCAGTTGGCATACCACCGTATATTCCTGGTGGTTTCAATCTTTCTGGTGTTCCCCTGGCAATGCCTCAATTAAATGTGGGAATCATCATGGGTTCAGAATTGATTATCCGCTATGTTCCATTTACTTTCAAAGGCTCAAGAGTAAATTTCCTCGGTCTTGGACTCAAACAGCATTTGAACAGTCTACCATTTATGAAAACGGTGCCTCTACCAGTTGATATTGCAATTGGTGGTGCGATTCAGGATTTTGGTATAGAAGATTCGACCGGTTATCAGATCGTAAACAGCCATACCTGGAACCTGCAAATGATCATTTCAAAGAATTTGGTTGCATTTGAACCAATGATCGGGTTTGGTTTTGAAGGAACCAAAGTTTATTTCAAATACGACTTTGAATACGAAATTCCCGATACCCTGAATCCTGGAACCAATATTAAAGTCGCGGATGAGGTAGATATTGAATTGGTCGCCCAGAACAGTTACCGAGCCATAGCAGGATTTACTTTTAAGTTAGGAATATTCTATCTGCACTACGACTATAATTTAGTGCCGCACTACAAAACCCATAATGGAATCATAGGATTAACTTTCAGATAAAATAAGGCAAAACTGACATCACGACAATTACAGAGCAGGTTGACAATAGGATTTTTTTGGTTATAATTACAGTTTGCAGAAAGGAGGCTAATGCCAACAATAAATCAACTTGTTAAGTTTGGTCGTAGCAAAGTTGCAAAGAAAAGTCGGGCACCGGCATTGACCGGCAATCCCCAGAAAAGGGGTGTGTGTACCAGGGTTTATACAACCACCCCTAAAAAACCTAATTCTGCCTTGAGAAAAGTCTGTAAGGTAAGAATGACAAATGGCTATGAGGTAACTGCCTATATCCCAGGTGAAGGGCATAACCTGCAGGAGCATTCTATTGTTCTGGTGCGCGGGGGCAGGGTAAAAGATTTACCCGGAGTCCGTTATCATATCATTCGCGGAAAATATGATACAGCAGGTGTTGAAGACAGAAAAAAGAGCCGTTCTCTTTATGGTGCCAAACGTCCAAAAGCAGCAGCAACATCCTGAGGAGGTAAAGTGGGCAGAAGAAGAAGAGCAGCAATAAGAAAGGTTCAACCCGACCCGAAATTCAACAACATTGTTGTCAGCAAGTTTATTAATAATCTGACCTGGGATGGTAAGAAGAGCATTGCCCAGAAATTATTCTATGGTGCTATTGAGCGCATTGAAAAGATCACAAAAGAAGATGGATTGGTAGTATTTGAAAGGGCTTTGAATAATGTTAAACCGATCCTTGAAGTCAGACCCCGCAGGGTTGGTGGCGCCACATATCAGATACCAATGGAAGTCAGACCAAATCGCAAAGAGAGTCTGGCAATAAAATGGATAATTGATTCAGCAAGACAAAGGGCCGAGCATGAAATGGAAGAAAGGCTTGCACAGGAAATTATTGCTGCAAGCAAAAACGAAGGCAATGCAATAAAGAAGCGCGAAGAAGTCCACAAAATGGCTGAGGCAAACAAAGCCTTTGCCCATTTCCGATGGTAGATATTATGCGTACAGAAAAATTGAAGGACTCAGCAAGAATTGCAATCAAACAGTGTCTTGGCGTTAGAAAAGGCGAAAAGGTTGTTATCATCATTGATAAACCTTGCCGTTTGATCGGCCAGGTATTATGGGAAGAACTGCCTGATAAAAGAAATTCCTTACTTGTAGAGATTGAACCCACTGGTGGACATGGTAAAGAACCACCACCACTCATTGCTGAAATTCTTAAGAAATGCAATGCCTTTTTAATACCTACAAGTTATTCTTTAAGCCATACCCAAGCACGCATACAGGCAACAAAAATGGGCATCCGTGGTGCCACAATGCCAGGCATTTCGCCTGAGGTTATGGTGCGCACCTTGAATGCAAATTATCAAAAAATTGCTCGTTTGACAAGAAAAATGGAACAATTGTTAACGCAGGCAAAGATTGCGACCATAAAAACCGGTCCCAATGCAGAACTTCACCTGGATATTAGCACACGCAAAGGGCATCCTGATACTGGCATTGTCAGAACACCCGGTAGTTTTTCCAATCTGCCAGCAGGTGAAGCATACTGCGCACCCATAGAAAACAGATCTGAAGGAAAAATCATAATTGACGGTTCATTTGCGCCTGTTGGTTTATTAAAAAAACCAGTAACATTGACAATCAAATCCGGAAAGATAGCAAAAATTGAAGGCAACAGCAATTTAGAAAAAGTCTTTGAAAAAGCAGGTGAGAAAGGAAGAGTCCTTTGCGAACTCGGTATTGGAACAAATTATAAGGCAATAATTACCGGTAATGTATTAGAAGATGAAAAGGTTCTGGGAACAATCCACATTGCATTCGGTAACAACCTGGGTTTTGACGGCAAGAATGATGCCAAATCACATCTTGACGGTGTTACCAGAAAACCCTGGGTCTGGTTAGATAACAAGTTAGTGATAAAGCAGGGTAAAATTCTTTCATAAATCTTTTGGCTTGGCTTCTATTCATCAATTTCCTCATTAACATCCCGATTACAAAGATTACATTTGAAAACAATAATTCCATAAACTCCCGAGAACTCTCCCAGATCATTTTATCCCGACCCAAAGAAATGTATAGCGATTTTAACCTGATTCAAGACATAAACAGAATTGTCCGCTATTACAACAATCATGGATTCTTTAATACAAAGGTTGAGCCAGAAACAAAGGAAATTGACGAACATATTGAAATCATCTTTAAAGTTACCGAAGGTCTTAGGCCACGGATCAAACAAATAAGATTTCTTAATGGAGAAAACGTTAATTTAGATAAATTGCTGGAGATTGGAAGAAATGATTTTTTCATACAGGAAAAAATTAAGAAGACCGTTGATCAGATTGAAGGCTTTTACAAGGACAAAGGTTATGCCTTTGCCCGAGTAAAATCCCGGGCAATACCTGATTCTGGAATGCTGATCTTTGATATTCAAAAAGATAATGTCTATTACATAAATGAGATTACAATAAAGGGACTAAAATTCTGCAATCCTTCAGTCATCAGACACGAGATTGAAATAAAATCTGGAGATATTTATAGTAGAAAAAAAATTCTAAATAGTCAGTTGCGGATATATCGTCTGGGATTTTTTAGCACGGTGGACATTGATATGGCAAAAATCTCAGATGACACACTCAATCTAATATTTGATTTACGAGAATTGAAATCAAGAATATTCAACTGGGGCATAGGTATTTCCCTGCCTCTGAGTTTTCTCATCTCCATAGGACTTGAAGAAATGAATCTATTCAATATGGGGCACCGGTTCAGGGTCCAACCTTCTTTTAAAATCAATATCAAAAACGAATGGGAGGCAAAATTTGACATGGTCTATTCAATTCCTTATGTCACTGGTTTGAGATTGAGCCCTTCAATCCTCCCTTTTTACTGGTATGAGAACAAACAGGATTTTAATAGAAGATCCTGGGGCACTGAATTCAGAATTTCAAAGATATTTAACGAAAACATTCAGGCAAACATCGCCAATAAATACAAATATGTGCATATAGATATGAAGACCGAACTGCCTGATACATTTTCTGGTACCACAAATAGTATCAAGATGCAATTAATGTATGATTATCGTAATGAGTTTTTCAATCCCAGATCCGGCATCTATTTTGTGCCGGTCATTGAATATGCAGGTGGTATTTTGGGTGGTTACAATCACTTTGTGCGACTTGAGACCGAAATAAGATTTTTTCAGAGCATTTTGTTAAGTAAGAAAAATATCCTTGCCCAGCGGCTTAAAACGGGCATAATCATACCAACCGATGGGGTAAGCCTTGACGAAAAATATTCCCTTGGTGGTCAATACTCTATGCGAGGTTATCCAGAAAAATCAATCGGACCTGATTCACTACAGGATGAGCATTATGGAGAGGTGTTGTTTAATTTCAATATTGAAGACCGTTTGACATTCTTCAAAAACTGGGGACTTGTAGTATTCTTTGATATCGGCTATATTGACAATCGCAGTGAAATCTTCCGCAAAGAATTTTTCAAGGCAAGCACTGGAATAGGACTTAGATATTTCACACCCATTGGTCCAATCCGCGCAGATTTAGGCTTTCCTGTCAAAGACCAGGGCAGAGAACTTTATTTAGGTATTTATCATATCTTTTGATCGTATGAAAAAACTTCTAATAATTTCAATAATTGTTGCCGCTGTCATTATCGCAATTACAATACTTATTAATGTCGTTGATCTGGCTAAATTCAGCATCGGTATTTTTGAAAAAACAACTGGCTATAAGGTCATCTATGAAAATATTGTGGGCAGTATTTTTAAAGGTTACACCCTTGAGAATTACATTATCAAACTCTCTCCCACCGACAGCATTTGCGGCAAACAGGCACAAATCAGTTATCGATTTTCTCCTTTAAGTTTTCGTCTGCCCACCATATTTCAGATAAATCTTATTGAACCAACCGTAAATATCAAGAAGAAAAAAACTGAAAAAGAAGGCGCAAAATTAAGTATGCCGGCAATGAATGTATCATTACGCATTAATGTGAAGAATGGTACGATTGTGTATGAGAACGAAAAAATCTACAAAATAGAACACATCTCAGGATTGATTTTTATTGACTTTTTGGGGAAGAACATTTATGTAACAACGATGAATCTTAGTCTCATTATTCCTGACTATCCCGTAAATATCTACTCAGCAAATATGATGTTGAACATTGGTTCTGAAAAGTTGGAGGCAAAGTCATTTCAAATAAAGGGTAAGGGATTGTTTTTGCAGGGTAATGGGTTATATTTATTTGACCGAAAGGACATTTCGCTTGTTCTAAAAACCGGCAGGATAGATTTTGATGAAGTCGGAGTATATCAGGGCAAAGTTGATTTTCAGGGAGAGATCAACTTTGTAAGAGGAAAACTTCTGCCCAGAATTCAGGGGTCTGCACAGAAAGTTTATTTTTTTGATCAGTTCAAGTTTGAATCAAATTTTATTGCTGATACAACAATTATCAATCTGTTTGACGGCCAGGCGCTGAACGGTAATTTTTCCGCGCAGATAAAGTTGCCCAATCTAAAGGATTATACCATTGAAACGAATTTCAGAAATATAGATATTGCAAGTTTTATTGAACACGATAAACCCGTTTTGCTAAATGGTAGACTGGGTTTCAAAGGACAGAAATTCTTCGGTGTTGTCAATTCGCCCAGGGAGAATGGATTGGCTATTGAAACCCTTTTTGTTGCGGGTTCGTTAAAGAATAATCAAATCTTCGTTGATACATTAGGTATTAATGAAGACGGTCTCAGTCTGTCAGCAAAGGGTATGCTCTATCCTGATTTTGACCTTAAAATCAGTTTAAATATCTTGAACCTTGAAAAACTTCAAGACTTTTGTTCCCTAAAAGGTTTGGTTTCTGGTGTGTTAAATCTTAAGGGCAAATTTAAAGAGTTGATCAACACAAGATTTGATGTGGACATAGCGGTTACAGAATTTGCTTCAGGCGAATTTTGTGTAAAAAAAGGTATACTAAAGGCTGACAACTTTGTCTGGAAAAAAGATATAGGCAGTGTAAGAATCAATCTTGATTCAGCGAGCTATAAAAATTATCACTGCAAAGAGATTGCCTTATATATCAAAGAAAGCAACTTTTTGCTGTCCTTAAATCATGAAGATGGCAGATTTTTCTCAAAGGGGGAAATATATGGTGAAGGAACAGGTGTGATTGATACCCTGACACTCATTTATAATGAGACCGAGGTACTTAATCTTGAACCGATTGCCTTTGACATTTTTAATAGAAGGATTGAAACCCTTCATCTGCGAATTGCGGATGGAGATATCAGGATATCAATCAATGAAAACAAGTTTTCTCTTGTTAACCTTAATCTTGATAAATTGACCAAATTTTTTGGCTTGAAAGAAAAAATAGCAGGAAAACTGAATTTGGAATTTGAAAAAAATATTCTGTCAGTCAATGCTGATAGTATTTTTTATCGGGGTCTGAGCAATGGTAAGATCTCAATCAATGCCAATTATCTTAAGGGTAAACTGAATGTCAATCAATTATCCATAACTGATGATAACGGTCAATCCTTAGATGCCCACGGATTGGCCTCCCTGGAACAATCAAAAATGAATCTGAAATTTAGCAATGTAAAACCCTGGATATTTCCATTTCTATACACATTTATGGATAGTCCTGATGGACTGATAAGTGGTGAAGTGGATTTTGAAGGTAATATCCGCAATTTCAAAATGACCGGTAAAGCTGAGATAAAAAATGCCAGTTTTGGTATCAATGTTATTTCGGCAAAATTTGATTCAGGTTATGCACAGGTTGTATTCAACGAAAATCAAATAATCTTTGAAACGATAAAAAGTCAGACCTATTCAGGAAGTTTGTCGCGTTCAGTAAACCGAAGTTGGGTAACAGGAGGTGGAATTGTAAAATTGGAACCAAAATTTCGCGTGAGAAACCTCTACTTTGACTTCAGCTTTCAGGATGCACCTTTACAATATCAGAATTATGCCTATGGCATAGGCACGGGCAATTTCTCATTGAGTATGAAAGATGAAATAATGTCATATAATGGAAACATCAAAATCAAAGAGGGAGTCATACCTGTTGAATTTGGAACCTATCTTGAACCTGGCGTTGAAGAAGAAAAACAGGAGTGGAGAATGAATCTGAAGTTGAGTGGTGAAAGAAACATCTGGCTGCGAAATCGGGATACCGATATTGAATTTGGCGGTGAGGTTTATATTATCAAAGAGCAAACGCCATTATATGTTTCGGGAGTATTGGAGACAAAGCGGGGAAATTATTACTGGCTCAATCATATTCTGAAGATTACCAGTGGGCAAATCACCTTTATCCCCCAGGACGTGATTGATCCGGAACTTGATTTCTGGGCAGAAATGAACACGAGGGAAAGAGATCTAAACACAAATCAAGAAATAAAGATTGTGCTACATTGCACGGGAAATATCTCTGAACCAATCTTTGAATTTTTCTCAGACCCCCCAATTTACAGTGAACAGGATATCTTAACCTATATGAACTTAAATATCACCTGGCGTGAACTTGAATCAATGAAACAGGGTGAGTATGTAGGTAAGGTTCTGCCCCAGACAATTCTTGCCTGGCTTGAGAGCGATGTATCAAGGAGATTCCGGGCATATACCGGGCTTGATTATTTCCGGATTGAAGCACCACTGTTTGAGCCTGAGGAAAAGACAAAAGTTACCGTAGGTAAATATGTCTCAAGAAATTTGTTTGTTACTTACACCTATGACATTACAAGTTACTCTAATGAATTCAATGTGGAATATTTCATTGATGACCGTAATGAGATTTTGATTAAAAGGGACGAAACAGGGGAATACAGTCTACAATATCAATATCGTATAAGGTTTTGAGAAAAAAAGATGCCTGTCCCATTTTGTCTCCTTCTGTTTTCTACACTCAAGTCTCAAACTTATCCACATTTTTATATCGCTTCCAAAAATTTTTGAAATTATGCTACAACTTTTTACTACGATTTTAAGACTCACATCCCCGCAAACTCCCATAAAATCAGGCGTTTTTGGCCATTGCACTTGTGAGGTCGTCGGACACATTGGTATCCACCTGATTTGGCATATTCGGACGCTCTAAATTGAACCATAACGAAAAAGTATACGCCTTACCCGAATTTAAGCACGACCAGAAAATCGCTCAATATCATAAAACTCATCCTCAATCCGATCGTGAAAATTCTCCACCGCACCAATAAACTCACCACCATTGTCCGTCTGAATAATCACCTCTTTTAGAAAATTTTTTGCCGGGCATTTTTTTATTTTTCAACCCAGAATATTCTTTTGGGGTGGATACCATGTCTTGAAACTCTGCAATGGACTCTTGACTTTTTGAGGAATTTATATTATATTATTATAGTATGGGAAAAAAAATCATGGGTATCTGTCTATTTTTATTTCTTCTGTTAAATAAAATGGATGCCAACAAGGCAAAGGTATTCGGTATTGCAGGTTTTACTTTCAGCATCCTTGCGATTGCCTCGGATGTCGGAGTGGAGCACTTTTATGATAAATATGAAAATGCTACCCTGCCGGAAGATTGTATACATTACCGAAATATGACAGAACTTTATGAACGATTCAGGGATGTATCATTTGGTCTATCAGTACTAAATTTTTCCCTCAACACAGTATTTTTCTTGAAAGAAAAGGAAGAACTTGAAGTAGGGATTAACTGCAAAAAGGGGAAGATATGTGTCGGCTTGCTAAAACCTTTCTATTAATATTAGTTTTAGGATGTGAGCATAAAAAATTTCTTAATCCGTACGACCCGACAAATCTACCACCCGCACCTGAATTACAATATCCTGAGGATAGCTCAAACACAATGGGCAATCCACCTTTTTTCCAATGGGACCTAAAGGAAGATTCGCTGAATCCTTTTTTTGGCGAAGACATGATGTTTGAACTACAGGTCGGCACAAATCCTGAGTTTACAGAAGGAGTCTTCGTGTCTTCCACAATATATTATAAAACCTATATCCCCAATAAACTTTTTGGTGCGGTGAATTATTATTGGCGGGTTAGGGCACGATATATTGAAACCGATTATGGAGAATGGTCAATGGTCAAAAGATTTAGTGTCCGCTTCCCTGTGGTTGCTACCCTTGCAACACCTTCAGGCAGTGATATGGTTTTGAATCAGAATTATGCCTTTCTTGGTTGCAATCCAAGATTATGGGTGGTTGATATTACGGACCCGGCAAATCCACAAAATATCTGTACTTATGCCGATACAATTCCTCAATTTTCAAAGATTACAATAAAGGGTAACATTCTTTATGCCGTTTATGAAAATACTCTTGGAGAATATGATATTCAGAATATTACATCACCCGTGCCCAAGAGATACCTTAAATTACCGTACTTCTCTGTGTTTGACCTCGCAGTTGGAGGAGATTTTTTATATCTAACCAACCCATATAAAACTTATAAAATAGATATAGTTGATGGTGATTCTCTACATATCATTGATTCACTACAATATGGTGGAAGTTTTATTGAAATTCAAGATGGTTATGCGTATTTACTCAATCAATATTATATATATTTCATCAACACCACAAATAATTCAGTAACGACTTTACATTTACCGGATTATGCATATTCACTATTTATCGCTGGAAATTACTGTTATGTTGCAGGTTATAATATCTGGGTTTATGATATCACCAACCCTTCAAATCCCAGTTTGGTCAAAACAATAAGTAAAACCGCGAATGCAATATCAGCCTCAGGTAAATATTTATTCTTTTCTGCTTATGACTACCAGTATGAAGATTATGCGATTTATGTTTATGATATAAATGATATATTAACCCCTCAATATCTCGGCGACATAAAATATTGCGGTGGATTGATTGACACTAAATGTAATTATCTTTTTGTCACAGTACCCACATTTAATATTATTAGATATGAGTAAGAAATTAATTTTAATTTCTATTATTTTTATCTCCTGCATAAAATTTGAATTTGAATCACCCTATGAAGACGCAAATGGCATCTACCTCCAGTGGATTGGCAGTTATCCGATTGTTGCTGATAAAATGATAATTGCCGACAAAACCGGCTACTTTCTTGATAGAAACCCTTATGTTTCAATAATAGAAAAATATATCATATCCACTGATTCCTGTCGTATGATTTCCCGATATATTCACAATGGACTGATCAATGATTTTGCGATTGAAGATGATTATGGATTCCTCGCAATACCTTCTTATGGTTTAGAAATAATAAATTTTCAGGGAGAAACACCTTTTTTATATGGAGAACTCGCACTACCAGATGGAGCAAGGTTCATTGAACTCTCTGGAGCATATGCATATATAATCGGTGACAGCACATTTTATATTATTAATATTTCTGATAAGAAAGCACCGGAAAAATTAAGTGAATTTAAGTTTGCCAAAAAAATTCAGGATTTTGATATTAGCGGCATTTTCGCGTTTATAATATTGGAGGACTCCTGTATGAGTATGAAGGATGTTTTTTTTATATTAAAGATAGAAGAAAAGGATAATCCACAGATAATCCCTCACTCCTGTGATGATTGTTTTAAACCCATTACAGTTATAATAAATAATTCTTATGTCTATCTTTTGACAGAAAATAATAATATCCAAGTATATAAGTGGGATGGAGAAAAAAATCTTTCGGCAGTTACATGTCTCTTATTACCAACCACGGTCAATTATTTCTTTATCAAAGAAAACCAGGGGTTTGTATTAGGAAATTGTATAATCTATCTTCTTAACCTTACCTATCCTGACGCACCCTGCGTCAGTGAAATGATAAATCTCCAGGGAAATTTTACATATGGGCTGATTAACAAAAATTATATTTATGCATTATCCCCCTATTTGAACATCATTGAGATAAAAGAAATTCCAAAATGAACTATTTTTTTTATTTTATTCTTGCCGTATCAATATCCGGTAAAGTCTTTAACATAGATACCCAGGAACCACTCCCGGCACATATTTACATTACGGAATTAGACCGGATATTTGTCTGTGATACTGCTGGTAAATTTTTTATTGAAAATCTAAGTCCCGACAATTACACAATCATCACCAGCCACATCGGATTTAAAGAAGATACCCTGAAAATTGATTTGAAAAATTATCAGCGTCTCTCATTGAGCATAGGGTTGCAGATTATACCAATTTCACTTGAACCTTTAAGAATAATTGAAAGAAAATCGCTTGAGAGCGGAGTCCAGACTTCAGCACAACAGGAAATTCAGATTATTCCTGGTGCAATAAAGGACGTCTTTCATCAAAATAAAATCTTACCCAAATAAAATTGATCTTTTCGGGAGAA
>JBNAVN010000005.1:0-76216 GCA_049700315.1 bacterium | reverse complement strand
TTGCACTTCTTTAAAAAATTTCAGGCACGAGTTTTGCATATAAATCCCCTGCAAAGGTAGAAAAGTAAAGAGGCAGCCCAACTCTTGCCTCATCACGGGCAAAACAATACAAATCATAGATACAAAACAATTGAATCAACCGGCCCAAATAAACTGTTTGACTTCCATTGAAAAAGAAAATTGAGATAAGAAGTTTGATTAAGCACACCCCCTGAACCGGAATCAGCACAGGCACCAAAGAGTCGTGCCTTAACATCAATGCATCCATCTTCATTATTATCACCATCCCCAATCATCAAATCAACAGCATCATAAATATCACCATCATTGTTCATATCCAGACCAAAAATCATCATCGGTCCATCAGTGACAACACTCCTGCCCATTTTCAAGCCATTCAAAATATTATCCCGTGTTAAACCTCCGGGGCAGTAAACTGCGGTGCGGAAATTACCAAAGACACAGTCATGAGCATCACTTTCTCCGCAATTATAGTTACATCCTCCATGAGTATCACTGCCACCTATAATAAAAATTTTCCTAAATTCTCCGCCTAAAGTTGTATCACTACGCGGCGATAAGCAATAACTCATCCTTTTATCCCATAATTTTACCTCGTTGCCGTAAAAATCAAACCAATTAGGGTCGCTATGTTGCCAGTTGCCCTCCCACGGATAGTCAAGCCCCATGGGAACGGCGAATTAGGAATAATACTATCACTCTAACGGGTATTCCGTTCATTGAAAATCTGATACCCTTTAAATACACAATGCTGCAAACAAGCAATTTTAATAATTTTTAGTCCAATTTTGAGTTAAAATGGGCTATCTTTTATATTTTATTGCCTTATCTTTCCCTTCATCGGGACGAAGCGGACCGGGATGAGCTCTTCCTTTTCTAATTTACCTTTAATTTTTTTGTATAAAACAAGCATCTGGAATTCATCACCTTCAGGCATAACGAGCCTTCCACCTTCTGCAAGTTGCTCAATCAAAGGCTCAGGAACCCTTGGTGCAGAACAGGTGATTATAATACCATCAAATGGTGCCTTTTCAGACCAGCCTAAAAATCCATCCCCACATTTTACATATACATTTTTATAACCAAGACTTTCAAACCTTTGTTGTGCAGATTTTGCAAGGGAAGGAATAATCTCTATTGTATAAACTTCTTTTACAATTAAAGAAAGAACAGCAGCCTGATAACCAGAACCTGTTCCAATTTCTAAGACCCTCTCCCCTTTTCTTAATTGCAGGACTTCGGTCATAAGTGCTACAATATAAGGCTGTGAAATTGTCTGACCCTCACCGATTGGCAATGGTCCATCCATATATGCATATCTTTCGTATTCTCTTGGCACGAACCTGTGTCTTTCAACTTTTAGCATTGCATTTATGACATTTGAATCTTTAATCCCGCGTGCAATGATCTGTTCTTCAACCATCTGCCTGCGCGCTAATGCATAACTGCTTGTATTTTGCTGTACTTTCGTAGAACAATTTATATATGGTATGAATAACAAAAAAATTGGCAGAAATCTCTTCATAAGATGATTATTGTAGTATGTTTTGCAAACCTAAAGGTTTGCCCTACATCTTTTCAAATTTTATTTTGATCAATCCTAAGTTTGCATCCTTGTCGGCAATGACAAAGAGTATCCCCTCATTCTTTGCCTTGGCAAGAAAAACGATATTTTCTGTGTATAAGACAATTGATGCATTCTCTCTTTCAAAATTTTTTCTTATTTGATTCACAATCTTTGCTGACATTGCTCCAAATTTCTCTGCATCATAACCGTGGGCGAATTGGCTATCTATTATGAAACCATCATAAGTTGCCAGCCCTGCACCTAAAACTTTTGGGATTTTTGTAAGTTGAAATAGTTCCATATTCTTACCCCAGTATCTTTCTTATTTCTTCTATGATCTTGCGTGCATATACAAAGACAAGTCCGGGCTTTGCCTCGGGTTTTGTTATTATGCACAAAAGCGATTCACCAGTGGTAATGACACAAATAGTCTCGTCCCGCTTTTCAATTATGAATTTTTCCAATGAGCCAGATTTAAGAAATTTGAATGCGCTATCTGCCTCATTAAAAATTCCTGCAATCACTGCACACATTTCTTCAAGGTCTGCTCTTTCCTGATAATAACCCTGTATCAGAAGTCCATCGCGCGATTGTATAAAGGCACCTTTTACCGTCTTAAGACCGGTTAGTTTTTGCATAGGCTCATTAAGTGCATCAAGAGGGCTTGGCTTTTCCACCTTTGTTTCTTCTACGACTGGTTCAAGTCCAATTTCCGGTAAAATAGGAGTGCCTTCAAGTTGGCCAGTCTTTGCTGGCTCCCGTGTTAACGGAACTTCCTGGAGTTCAGCCCTGGCTTCAGGCTCTGCGGGAGAGACAATCTCGGGCCCTGGCTCTGGTTGTTTTTCAGCAATCACTTCAGGCACAGGTTCAATTTTTTCAACAATTTCCTCAACTGGCGCTTCAGCGGTCGGAATTTCTTCTTTAGGCACAGCGACCATATCCGGTGTGATAGTCTCAATTGGTTGTGTGGGCTCAGCCACTGGTATCACAATGGGTTCTGCAATCTGAGGCTTGGGACTCAACAAATCCAATTCCTGTTTTGCTTCTTTATTTTCAGGGTTTATTTTTATCGTTGCTTCATAAAATTGGATTGCCTTCTCATAATCGCCGAGTTTTTTATAAATATGTCCCAAATAAAGATTCTCATTTTCACTTTCCTTTGCCTGTTCATAAATCTCTTCAAGAGTCTTCAATGCCTGCTCAGTTTCTCCTTTCATATAGTATGCCCTGCCTAAAATTATTTTGGCAAGTGTATAATTTGGATTCCTGCTCAAGCCATCCTTCAGAATGGAGATCGCCTCATCAATCATTCCCGACGTGAGATAAACATCCGCAAGTGTAGCAAAAATAAGTGCCTTAGAATCCATTGCAAGTTCATCAGCCATAGTTAATGCACCCCCTTTGTCAACAAGATCACTAAATCTCCTTTTTCAAAAATTCCATCATTTCCATAGTTATGTTCAAACAGTGGGTGATTTTACTTGACAATTCTTCATCCGGACTCAACAGCATCGCTTTTTTCCAGAAACTGCATGCTTCCTCAAATCTTCCTTCTTGCACCGAAAGGATACCAAGATTGTAGTATGGAAGAGGTTTTGAAGGCTCAAGTGAAACTGCCTTTTCCAGATAGTTTCTTGCCTTTTTTCTGTCATTGTTTTCCAACCAGTACATTCCTACTGATAGATAGAAGTCATAAGATTCTGGTTTTTCATTTTCAAGAAAATCAACGAAGTTCTTTGCTCGCTCAAGGTCCTTTTTCTTTAAGAATATGTTCAGAAGTCCCAGGTTGACCGCAATATCGTTCTTTTTTGTTTCGTATAACTGATTAAATATTATAAGTGCCTCATCAATTTCACCCAATGCCAGGGTGATATTTGCGAGTTCGGTAAGCCATTCAAGGTTGTCACTTTGAATCTTTAATAGTTTCAGATATTGTTCTTTTACCTGTTTTAACTTACCAACTGACTTGAGTAGATTGGCAAGAGTTAAAATAACTTCTGCATCATCAGGGTGCTTATAGATGTATGATTCCAGTTGATTCAATGCGTCCTCAATATTGCCAGCCTGAAAAAGGATTTTCGATTTCAGGATGATTGCTTCATTCATCTCAGGAACGAGTTTGAGTGCTTCATCTACCATACCAAGCGCTTTATCAAGTTCGTTTTTCTTTAGGAATGATTCTGCTTCCTGAATATAATCCTGGGGAGTCGGAACTTCAAGCGTCGGGAAAAATTCCTCTACCTCTTCAATTACTTTTTCTTCAAATCTCTGCGGTATATAATATGGACCGAATTCGTAAAGTTCTGGAGCAACTGCAATACGATATTTATCCTTTTCATAATTTGGTTCTATTTCCATACCGCGCCTGATATTTGATAAACCTTCCTCAAATTGACCAAGTTTCATTAAAAGAAATCCTAAATTATAGTATGCTCCAGCATAAGTTGGAAGCAAATTGATTATTTTTCTGAAAGAGGCAATTGCCTCTTCATCTCTTCCAATTTCTGCGTATACCAGTCCCTGAAAAAAGATACTATCAATGGAGTCGTCATTGAAAATCTTCAAGACCTGGTCATAATCTCCTTTCTTGTAGTAATACATTCCGAGATTATAACGTGCTTCCTCACTGCCCTTTTCTTTTGCCAGATTAAGATTTTTCATCGCATCCTCAATGTCGTTCATTAAATACTGAGTGAGGGCAAGATTCGCATGCGCCTGAATAAAGGATTTATCAACTGCCAGAGTTTTCTCAAAATAGATCTTTGCCTGTTGATAATCATGCCTTTTCAAGTGAACCACACCAAGTCCATTAAGGCCCTTTGTAGATATTGAATCAAGCTCAAGACATCTGTTAAAATGGCTCTGCGCATCATCCAATTTATTCAAAAATATATTAACTTCCGCAAGGGCGACAAATAACTCAACATCATTTTCATTCATTCTCAATGCTTCTTCAAATTCTCTTCTTGCTTCAGTAAAAAGTCCCTTGTTACGGTATGTCATACCAAGGTTAAAATGTGCTTGAAATTCATTCACTGATGTCTTTGGCACACCAAGTTGTTCTTTCAAAAATTCAAGATGGCCTTTGTGCTCTTTAAGTTCAATCGGTAGATTTGGTTCAAACTGCGCCAATGCAGGATTAATCTGTATTGCCTTTTTGATTTCTTCCCTGCCTTCTTTGTGCATTCCCTTTTCACCATAAGCAAAGCCCAAAAAGAAATGTGCTTCTGCAGAGGTTGCATCAAGAAGAAGTGATTCCTGAAAATTCTTGATTGCAAGATCAATTATACCTTTATTAAAATATATTTCGCCGAGCAAGCGGTATCCTTCAGGTGAAATCTTAATTTCCAAACTCTTTTTTATCTCCTCAAGAGCGTCATCATATTTACCAAGATTCTTGAGCGTAATTCCAAGACCAAAATGGCCTTCGTAAGAGCCAGGGTTGAAATCCAGAACTTTGCGATAGTAAATTATTGCCTGAGAATATCTATTTAATTTTCGGTAGGTATCAGCAAGTTCCATGGTTTTCAACTCATCAAATGGTTCCACTTCAATATGATGCGCCAGTTCCTTCACTTTGTTATCCAGCTTGCCGGATTTTTTTAGAATAATATCCAAATTGTTGCGGGCAAGAATAAAATTGGGGTCAATGCTCAGGGCTTTTTCCAATTCCTGAATCGCCTCTTCGTAAAGTCCTTTATTAAAGTATACTACTGCCAGATTATTGTGTGCACCCGGGTCATTGTCCGGTATTCTTTCTGCAAAACTTTTCAGAACCTTATATTCTTCAGGCGAAATCATACTATACCAAATTCAGTTTCTTAAGCATAATTTCCAGACTGGAGTTATCGGGCAGAAGTAGGAAAAATGCCGAAAGGGGCTTATTAAAATCGCCAAAATCAAATTGTGTTTCAATACAGAAAATGAAATCTTTTTCATTTCCAAATTCTACAATTACGCTGGAGAGAACAGCACCCACCATATCAATTATCATCCCCGGCACTGAAGGAAGAATTAACAAACCCAACAATTCACCAAGGGCGTTCATATAGGCACATGACAATATGTTTGAGACTTCTTTTAACAAGGATTCCTGAAGTTCAATTGAATTCTCCTGGTCTTCAGGCATCAATAGTCTCGTTAACTCCTGCGCATCATCATAAGGATAGATAAGCAAGGTTCTTCCTGTAAGATCACCAAGGAAATATAACAAGACTGATGCTACAACATCATTGGGGTCAGCAATCTTCAGTATGACCTCTTCAAGCTGTCCTGTATACAGTTTTGGAACCCTGATCATCACTTTTTTACCCAGAAGTTGTGATAGGGAGGTGGCGGCATGACCCCCACCAATATTGGCAACTTCTGTCAATGCATCAATCTGTTTTACTGTAAGATTCTTGGCGTCAATCATTCAAACCCCCTTGGGTCCAGAATAAGAATTGGTTTACCATCCGCATAAATTGAACATCCTGAATACAGCGAAGAAGGCAATAGAGTATCAGTTTTTTTTACTACGATCTCTTGCTCATCTATAATTTCGTCTATCACAAAACCTTTTTTGATACCTTCAATGTTAACGACAATTACAGATTTTTTGCCTGGTTTGACCGGGCAGTCTAACTTTTCACCAATGCGGACCAAAGGTAAGATATGATCCCTTAATCTTATAATCGCCCGTCGGCAAACTTTCTGAATATTTTCCTCATTCAAATAAAATGACTCTTGCACATAATTCAATGGAAGGGCAAAACGTTGTCCATTCAGTTTGAAGACAATTGCTCGGATAACTGCGAGACTGATTGGTAAGTCAATCGTGAATGTCGTCCCTTTCCCCTTTTCTGATTTTATTTCCAGTCTACCGCCTAATTCTACAGTCAAAGAATGGACAATATCGAGTCCAAGACCTCTTCCCGAAACAGCAGAAACATCTTTCTTTGTGGAGAAATCGGGCCTCAGCAGAAATTTATACAAATCTTCATTGCTTAATTTTTGCGCAGCGTCAGCATCAATCAATTTCCTTTCTATTGCAATTCTCCGGATTTCATCAGTATCTATTCCTTTTCCGTCATCACTAACACTGATTCTTATGAGTTCACGCTCCCTCACAGCACTGAGCAAAATTTTACCTTTCTTCTCAATTCCGTGGTCAAGTGCATTGCGCAACAAGTGCATAACAGGTTCCTTTAGAATATCAATGATTGAACGGTCAACCTCAATTTCTCCACCCGTGATGACAAAATCAATTTCTTTGTCTTGTTTCTTTGCTTCATCGCGCAACCAGCGCGGGAAAAATTCAAAGACTGTAGAAAGAGGAAGCATGCGCAGTCGTCCCACTTCATCTTGCAATTCTGTGACCAACCTTGCTGCAGTCTCACTTAGTATCTGTAATTCAGCGTTGGGAAATTCTGAGTTCAGTTTTGTTAATCTGGCGCGAATGATGAGTAATTCATTGCTCAGATTATATAGTGTGTCAAGTTTTGCTATCTTAATTCTGATCTCACCCATTTCCTGAGTTGCCGATGACTTTCCAATTGTAATTTCCTTACCATCTTTTAGATCCCGGCAGGATTCCAGAAGTCTTTCTGCAGGTGGTAATGCACCTTTCTTTTTTACTGCTTGCAAAAAGACCTTGAGGTAATCAGTAATTATGAAAAGAAATTCAACTACTCTTCTATCAATTTCACCCTTCGTTTTTGGTTCCATCAACAAATCCTCAACCGAGTGTGCAAGATTGCCCAACTCTTCAAAACCCATTGTTTGCGCCATTCCTTTTATAGTATGCAAAATTCTAAAAACTTCAAGAATTACATTATGATTCTTATTATCTTTTTCAAGTTTCAAAAGCTCTTTGTCTAATTGTCTAATATACGATTCAATCTCACTAATAAAGAGGTCTAAATATTCTTCCATCATCTTGAGATAATACTATCTATTTCTTCAAGATTCGTTCAATAGATTCCAGGACCCGTGAGGGTTGAAAAGGTTTCACAACATAGTCAATTGCGCCTGCCTGTACTGCCTCAAGTACCAATGCCTGTTGACCCATTGCAGATACCATCAGAATTTTTGCCTTGGGATCGATCTTCTTGATCTCTTTGACTGCCTCAATACCACTCATATCAGGCATAATAATATCCATTGTCACAAGATCAGGCTTTAACTCTTTATAACGTTCAACCGCTTCTTTACCTGTTGATGCTTCTCCACAAACACTATGGCCGCCCTTTTCCAAAATATCAGTCAGCATACGACGCATAAACATCGCATCGTCAACCACCAGGATTCTCATTTAACCTCCTTTTTAATCAAACTGAAAATCCCATTCATCCTAATCTGCAAAAATAGTTTGGTAATCAAACCACCAATCATTAAGATAATAATTTTATCACAATTTTGAAAAAAGTCAAGATTCTAATATTATTTTACTAAGAACGAACCCTGTTCATTCATCTTCTGCCAAAGTCTTGTTAAGGTCTAAGATGAGAATAGGTTTTTCTTCAGTTTCATATACACCGAAGAAAAAATCCTTCTTTTTCTTTGTTGCAAGCATATCGGATTTTGTGTTGATATTTCTCTCATTGATTTTCTTTGTGCCAAGAAGATTGTCAACACGCAACCCAGCAATCCGCTCTCCATCTTCAACCACGAGCAATAGATTACACAATTCATCACCACCAATTCCCAGACGTCTTCGCAATGAGATGACCGGCACGATCTCACCGCGTATATTTGCCAGCCCAAACAGAAAATCCGGAGATTTAGGTACAGGCACCACTGCCGGTAATTCAGTCACTTCACGCACCTTTCTGATGTCCATACCAATCACCTCCTCGGCTATCTTAAATATTATTAATGTTTCCATAGTTACTCGCAATAAAGGTTTCTGAAACGAACCAAACCAAATGGATCAACCACAAAACCTTTTATATTTTTCTGAACAGCATAACAGTCAACACCGTGTGAAACAAAAACCCAGAGTGCATTATCAACAATGAATTTTTCTATTTTCTGGTACAATTCCATTCGGCGTCTTATTATTTGCTCTGCGCGAGCCGATTCAATCATCCTGTCAAGTTCTTCATTGCCGTAGAAAGAAGTATTGCCACTTGCCCCAAAATTTTTGGAGTGAAATAGTGAAACAAAATTATCAGGATCACCGTTGTCTGAAACCCAGCCTCGTAAACAAAGAATGCTGTTACCACTATAGGTCTTATTCAGAAATTCCTCCCAGGGCAATGCATTGACCTCCAAATATATCCCAATTTTTGCAAATGAATCTTTAATAAATTTTGCTCTTCTTATATTGTCAACGCCTGACCGTACATCAAGCTGAAATACATCTGATATGCCGGTTCCAAAGCCTGCTTCTTTCATCAAATCTCGAGCTTTTTTCAGGTCATAGTTATAACTTATTAGACCCTTGTTGTATCCTGGCAATCCTGGCGGGTAAACGCCATACGCAGGAATTGCTTTTCCTCCGAGCAGTTCCCGGCAATAAAGATCTCTATCAATTGCATAATTCATTGCCTGACGCACGCGCAAATCTAAGAAAGGTGATTTCTTTGAAAAATTGATCGCCAGGTATTGGGTAGAAAGTGCTGAACCAGAATAGATAGTTTCAGGGGAAAAATCTCTTAGCATATTTGAGGTTAGACTCAAGATTGAAATCTGGCCCTTTTTGAAAAGGTCTATGGCTTCATTGTCATCTGTGATATTCAAAACGACACAACTGTCTACAGGTGGTCTACCGTCAAAAAAATCTTCAAATGCCTCCAGGATGATCTGTCTTTTCTTTTCGTAGGAAATGAGTTTGTACGGACCGCAACCTATTGGGTGTTCTTGATCAAAATCAGATGGAACAATATCACCAATACCACAGGAAATGTTCGCCAAAAATGGCACATAAGGAAACTTGAGGGTGAACCTAATATGATAAGGGTCAATGACTATCATATCTGAGACATACTCAATAAAAGATGCATTCGGACCTTTTCTTACTCTATTTAGTGAATTAACTACGTCCTTTGCCTGAACTTCTACTCCATTGTGAAATTTGACTCCCTTTTTGATAAAGAAATCCCAGATCTTACCATCTGCTGAAACCGAAAAAGACTTTGCTACACCGGGAATCAAATGATTCAACTGATCAAAGGTATAGAGCCCTGTGAACATCTGTTCAATTATCTGGTGACTTGTAGTATCAGTCTTGATAGCGGGATCCAGAACAATAGGATCTTCTGTTGCACGAAAAACGATTGTTTTTCGTGAAGTTGTAATGACAAAGACATCTTTCTTGAATTCAGCGATGATTGACTTTATTTCCCTGGTCAATGTTTCGCCTGTTTTTATCGTATTCCCGTACGAAGCAAAATCCTCATTGATCTTCTGGTACTCAGATTCAAAGATCCTGTGATGGTCACTGAGCAACCCGCATTGATTTGTCATTTCACGCGTGGAACTGAGCATCTCTTGAGAAAGAGAAGAAAGATTGTCTAATACTTTGGAACTTTCATTTATTGCCACTAAAGAGTCATTTAGTGCATCAAGCCCTAATTCCACGTCTCCTGAAGCACGTATGAAACAGGAAATCAAATTTCTGAAATCTGCCAGCATTTCACCCTCAATCTTGTCAATTGCAGCCACAAATTCGGTGGACTTGACTGATAGCGTTTTTATTTCAGATGTAACCACACCGAGTGCGCTTGAGTATTCGCCACTCCGCGCACTTTCAATACCAGCATACAATCCAAGTAATCGCGAACGTTCAGTGATCCTTTTTAATTCCTGCAATGGTTTATCTATCTTATTAATAAGTTCCTTTAACTCGTGAGCCTTAACACTCAGGGAATTGACTAATTCTCCAATATCCTCATAGAAAACTTTAGCACGAGAAAGCGTTTCATTGGCAAACTTGTGGGTATTTATCCACGATCTTATTTTTTCTGTAATCTGAGTTATGATTTCATTCAGGTGTTTGGCTTCTGATACAAACTGCAGTGCCAGACGTTCTAAGGAATGAATTTCAAGTCTTTTTAGGCTGGCACGACCTAATTGTTCAATGCCTTCCTCTAAACGGGGCTCGTTTTCTAATATTCTATTGAAGGTATTAAAAAAATAATAGAAGTTATTATCATTTTTCGCTGAAATCAGACTATTCTTGGTATTGTTCAAATGCTGAAAAAATGCGGACAAAAACATCTCAGTTATTGCGGTAGTGCGAGTAACACTGTATATTTCATTCAAATATGCGGGCAGTTTTTCACTTTCGCTGTGCAGGGCAGTATGCAAATCTTTCTGAACCAAAACGCTGTTGGAAATATCTTTTATGGAGTCTTCAAGATAAGGAATCAAATTGAGCAATTCATTATTGATGTTCAAGAATTTGTTTGCGATTTCCTTCAAAAATACTATAACATCCTGAATTCTTTTCAAATCTTGATGAAGTTCATCAACACCTTTGAGCAATTCAAAAGAAATTGTGGGGATTGCGCTGGTGGGTTTCTGTGAGCTACGAACCAAACCGGTCATCTCTCGTGCAATCACTTCAAAACCACGCCCTTGCCTCCCAGCGTGATAAGCGGTAATCCCCGCATTGCGAGACGCAACTTCTATTGACTCAGAAACCATATCTATATTCTGAATAGTATCAGCAAGTTTTCCTGTCTGTTCGTGTATCTCCTTTAAAATGCTCGCAATATTCGTAAGATCAAAACTTATCTTATCGGAAATCGCAAGCGAATCTCTGAAATTTTCAATGCTTTTTTTCAATAACTCGTGGGTCTTTTTTATTTCACCATCAAACACCGCAACACCTTCAAGCACCAGTTCCACGGTTGCAGATAAACTATAGAATCTTTGACGTATTTCTCCCAGAAGATCAGTATTGATTTGAAGCGCATTATCTATTCTCTGTCCGATATTAAGAAAATTTTGAAAGTTGGAATCGTACTGGCTCAGTAAAGGCTTAAGCCTTTCCAGCAATTTCTGAACGACTTCTTCAGCCATATGTATATATTTTATCAAAAATTTGTCATTTGTCAATGATGGAATCAAGTGAGGAATATCAAAGCAACGCCAATTAGAGCGATGATCGTACCAAATATTGAAATGTGAGTGATATGTTCTTTGAAAAGCAGGTGCGAAATTGGGATGAGAATGACTGGCGGTAACGCCATTAGCGTGGAGGCAATCCCGATATTGGTATATTGAATTGCAACCAATGATAGCCATACACCCACAAAAGGACCGAAAAATGCACCTCCTAAGATGGACATATCTGCTCTTCTATTTGTCAGTTTACCCAAAGTCTCTTTTATTTGCCCCTGGATTCCAGCTATTAGCCAGATGAAAACTGCGCCAAATGTGACCCGTATAACATTCCCTGAAATAGCAGGAAAATCACAACACAAAAGCCCTTTCTTTGATGCATAATAACCAAGTGCCTGGCAGAGCGATGCGCAAATACCACAGATAATACCAGTAAGGAAATTTTTCTCATCTAATCCCTCATTCCTTTTGTCATAAAGGACCAAACTAATACCCAAGAGTGTTATTATTATCGCAAGAATTTCAAGAGACCTTAACGATTCCTTGAGAAATAACCAGGCTAATATTGCGCCGAAAATTGGCGAGAGAGACATTAACAGCATCGTCAAACGAGGTCCAATCAGTAGATATCCGCGAAACAAGAATGTGTCTCCAATTGTAAAGCCAATTATACCTGAAATGCCAAACCAGAACCAGTGATGTGCAGTAGCATTTACTGGAAATAACATTCCATATAGTATCCAATGAGTAAACATCAGAAGCATCATTCCCACAACCAACCGGATGCGATTTACTTCGGTTGAGCCTACCAAGCGCGATGCCATAGTGAACAATACCGAACCAAAAGACCAGCAAAAAGAAGTTCCTAATGCGGCAAGTTCGCCAAAATATTTTTCCATAAAAATATGTCAACAAAATATGCCAGGGCGCAGAATCGAACTGCGGACACCCGGATTTTCAGTCCGGTGCTCTACCAACTGAGCTACCCTGGCTAAGTAATTGATTATATTAAATTTCAGAAAAAAGTCAATAGCACATACTATCTCTACTTCTCTTCTCTTATTGCTCCTACCAGTTCTTCAATCAAATCATAAATCGTAATTATTCCAACTACTTGTCCATCCCCATCTTGAACAACTGCAATGTGTTCGCCTTTTTCCTTCATTTTCAAAAACGCCTCCATACATCTCTCGTTTTCTTTAATGAAGAAAGGAGGTTTTATTTCAACCGAATCATTGATAAAATAGTCTTTAGTGTTGATTACGCCAACAATTTCATTTTTCTGGCTATCCATGATAGGAACATATCTGAATAAGCGTCCTGATTCAAGGCAAAATTCTTTGAAATCTTCAGTATTTCTGCAGACCAGCGCGATACTGATTGGAACCATACTCTCCGAAACTCTTCTTTTTGAAAAATCAAACAAACGTGCAGCAAGCAAACTCGTATCTTTTTCATATTCACTTATCGCAAAGACGATATCCTGATGCCGAATAATTGCATTACCTGAATGCATTCTGAATAGATTGGCAAGACCCTGGCTGATCCCTGCAAACAATGCAACAATTGGCAGAAGAACAGTTTTGAAAAATACAATAATTCTTGTATTAACCATAAGTATTTTCTCTGGATACAACAAGGCAATGGATTTTGGAATCAGTTGACCAAATATTAGAGAGAAAAAAGAGAGGAATATTGTTGAAAGAAAGACCCAGTTTTCGCTGTAGTTCCTGATAAAGTAGATTGTTAAGAGATTAGATGCGGCAACAATGAGAAAATCCTCGCAAGTAAGAATTGTAGAAAAGAACTCTGCTGGCTTTTGGGTAAATTTTCTGGTTATCATTGCCCAGGCTTTTTTCTCTTCAGCGGCATAAAGTACTTTTGTTTTATCCACACACAAGAATGCAGTCTCAGAAGAAGTAAAAATTCCTATCAGTAATACCAGTACAAGTGAAACAAAAATCAACATCATATCACACTTCGGGTATATCACCAAAAAGATATTTTAGAACATCATTCAAAGTTGCAATACCCACGAAATTTCCATTTAAATCGTGCACCACTGCAAAATGCACACCTTTCTTTCTAAATTCAACAAGCAACTCATCAATAGGCTTTGTATTCAAAATAAAAAAAGGTTTTCGCATAAATTCTGAAATCGGCCGGCTTTTTGATAAGTTGTGCAGAATCAAATCTTTCGCATACAACACACCAACTACCTGGTTCGCATTGTTTAAGACGCAGATGCGTGAATGCCCGTATCTTTTCAATAATTCCATTGCATCTTCAACGGTTTTGTCTAAATTCAGGCTCACAACATTGCACGCTGATACCATAATTTCCTTGACCAATACTTGACCGAATTTGAGCATTCTATATCCCAGTTGTTCTTCGGTCTCATCAAGAATTTTTAATTTTCTTGCTTCGGTCAACATCTTTCTAACATCTTCTTCGGAAACCTCAATGTTTTTCTTGACAGGAAAAATTAAGTGAATAATTTTGCTCGCCATTCTCGTGAAAGGTATTGTAAGTTTGTTAAAAAATTCCACAACAAGACTCAAGTTCAGACTGAAGAACTCCGCATTATTTAGAAAAATAGTCTTGGGTGTGATTTCACCAAGTAATAAAAGAACAAATGTCATTAAAAATATTTCAAAAACATAAAAGAATGCCGGAGATAACTGATATTGTAATAATAATTGGCTTATTATAATGGTCGCAACCGAAGAAGCACCTATATTAACCACATCATTCAACAAAAGCAATGTGGAAAGAGTCCTGCCCGGGTCTTCTTTTATGCGCGAAAGGTTTTTTGCACCCCTGACATTCTCAAACAATAACGTTTTTACACGGAATTTGCTTATTGAGAATATGGCAGCTTCCATCCCCGAGAAAAAAGCGCTGAATATCATAAGTATCAATACCAAGAAAATGTAGAATATCATATTAGGTGAAAATTTACAGAAGAGAAAACTTCTTCAAATACTCTCGGCACCTTCTGTGCATCAGGTCTTCGGTTTCCTTGTCTCTATGTTCATAGCCAATAATATGTAGTAGACCATGAACAAAATAGTAATACAGATCACTCGGTGAATTAACTTCGTCACTTGAAACATATATCTCACCGGTGCTATCAAGATTGAAAGAAATAACATTTGTTGTTCTATTCCTGTGAAAGAATTTTCGATTCAAATTTTTTAAATATTGCGCATTTGCGACAATTATATTAAGTACTTCGAGATCTTGATAGCACTCATTCTTGAGAATATAACGAATCAACCTTTCTACATCCACCTTTTCGAAAGTCACTTTATTGGCGAAATTAAATATGTTTATTTTGAGTTGGCTGATTTTCTTCTTCATAGTCTACGCGTGGATGGAAAATACCCATTAATATGGGTAAAAATGCAGTTTTTATTTGTTCAAGTTCAACGCGGTTTATTGGACAGTCATCAAGTTGTCCTTCGTTGAACTTCTTATCAAAATTCTCCTTTAGAATCTTCTGCAACTTGCTTACTGTAATATTCTTTTCAGCACGTGCGGTCGCCTCTACAGAATCCGCAAGCATCACCAGTGCTGCCTCCCTTGTTTTTGGTTTAGGACCAGGATAATTGAACACATCTTCGCTGATCTTTTCTGTGGAATGCAGTGCCTTGCGATAAAAACTCTCAATACGGGAGGTTCCATGATGCTCAGCAATGATGGAAAGCAAATTCTTTGGCAACTTCATATCTTTTCCCATATCATAGCCTTCTTTTACATGTGAAATTATGACCAGCGCACTCATCTGGGGTTTTAGATTATCGTGTGGATTTTTTTGACCAATTTGATTCTCAATGAAGTATTCAGGTTTTTTCAACTTCCCAATATCATGATAATATGCGCCAACCCGGGCAAGCACGGGATCTGCGCCGATTGCACCTGCACCAGCCTCAGCCAGGTTTCCGACCACTACAGAATGATGATATGTTCCAGAAGCACGCATGGACATTTCTTTGAAAATCGGTAAATTTAGATTTCCTAACTCCAGCAGGGTGAAATCAGTTGTAAAATCAAAAAGACGTTCAAAAACGGGTAAGAATATTGCCAGTGCCACAACACTCACCACTCCATTCAATAGTCCAGCGCCAATATGCAGGAGATTAATGCCTGATCTTAACAAATAGCTATCTATGAATAGTATAGTAACGATATTCGCAACACCTATATACACCATTGGTCTGAGCAGCAGATATCTACTCCTTATTGTATGAATTGAGAAACAGGCACTCACACCACTGACCAGCAGGAATAAGAACCCGGGCAGTGAATTATAAATAACACCAAAGATTGTACTGCAGATGAGGGTAAAGACAAAACCAGCATACGCATTGAAGTATAATGCAAATAGCGCAATAAAGAAAGAAATTGGTAGAAGATAAATGGTATTGGTCTCCTGGCTTATCTTTCCAATGCCTATATACACAACAAACAAGAGAAAAGAAAATATCAAATTCTTATTTTCCATAAGATTAAAATTTGTTTGACGGTTGAAAGTAGCGAGAAAGAATAATAAACTAAAGAAAAGAATATTACGGAAAAGCAGTGTCTTCAATATCTGCCAGGTTCCGTATGATACATATGTTTGTTCAAGTGCTGCGATTTTCTCAAGGGCTTCCCGGCTAATTCTTTTATGTTTCTCTATGATTATCTCTCCTTTCAAAACCTCGCCCTTTGTCTTCTTAACATTGGCAAAGACCTCATCTATACGTTCCTGGGTTTTTGCCTCATTAAAAAGAATATTAGGTTTTATGAAAAATTTGACGAGTTGCTTATATTCGGGTGTAGAATTCTTCGTGATCAGATTTTCAGCGTCGGCAATTGAATAGACCTCATCAACAGAGATCAATGTCTCTTTATTTCCACGCGCAACAATAATAATTCTATAAGGCACCGATTTGTTTGTCACAATACCTTTTGAAAAATAGAAACCGATGTCTTTCATAAGCCTTCTTAATGTGTATTTGTAGTTGTTCTTTAGCAAAAAATTAACAACATCTTTCGGTATCCCATAATCCCTTTGAATCAGATAAATCAATGTATCCCTGGGATATTTGCCTTTCAATGTATCAATCAATGCCTCAAGTCGGGCAATATCATTTTCCAGATTCTTAGCAATATCAGTATTGTAATCATAAATTGGTGGCAAACGCCGGGCAATTTCATCTTTTTCTTCGGTTAATTCCTGTTCGGTTTTAGGAATCACAAAATCATAAGGTGCAATAACATCCTCAGTTGCAATTTCCCCTTCTTTAAAATTGAATCTCTTGCCACCAAAGTGGGGTAGAAAAACAATGTTCAAAAAAACAATTATACCAATTAGTATGAGATACTTATAAGGAATTTTTGTTTTCATAAGCCTTAATTATGTCCTGGACAAGTCTATGTCGCACCACATCTTTTTCATCCAGGTACACAAATTGAATCCCTCTGATGCTGGCGAGAAGTTGTTGAATTTCAACAAGTCCTGAAAGAACATTTGCTGGAAGGTCAATCTGGGTAATGTCTCCGGTAACTACTACTTTTGATCTCCAGCCCATCCTTGTGAGAAACATTTTCATCTGCATTCCAGTTGTGTTCTGGGCTTCATCTAGTATAATGAAAGAGTCATTCAATGTCCTTCCTCTCATATATGCTAATGGCGCAACTTCAATAACCTTCATATCAAGATACTTTCTAATACGGTCAAAAGGCAAAAAATCATTCAGAGCATCAAAAAGCGGCCTTAAATAGGGATCCACTTTTTCCTCAATTGCTCCTGGTAGAAAACCGAGGGATTCACCTGCTTCAACTGCTGGACGAGTAAGGATAATACGTTCCACCTTCTTTTCCATTAGATAAGAAACTGCCTTTGCCACACCAAGATAGGTCTTACCAGTTCCTGCTGGACCGATACTGACAACAATGTCGTATTCATCAATTGATTTCACATATTCTACCTGTCCAGGACTTTTCGCACGAATCTTTCTTTTAGGTGTGATTATCACACCGGGACTCTCCGGTTTAATGTCTTCAGAATGTTTGTCAAATATGAAAGGTTTGGGATACGCCTTGAGCACTTCCTGAACAAAAATCTTCGCCTCTCTCACCTTCTCACTTGGTCCCTTCAAGAATATTGTTTCATTTCTCATTACTACAGTGATTCCATATTCACTCTGTACAAATTTTAATAACTCGTCCTGCATACCCAATACATATGCAGGATCATAACCAACAAGCGAAATCTCTGCCTTCAAGGATTATTTTTGAGCATTTTGGGGAGGGGTCAGAATGACCCCTCCCAGATCAATTAGTCGTGCGGGATAGTAAGAACCTGCTTCGGAAAAATCAGGTCCGGGTCTTTGATCTTGCCTTTATTTGCTTCATAGATCTCTGGCCATTTTTTGGCATCAGAGTAAATTGATAGATAGGATGCGATAAGGCCAAGACAATCGCCAGGCACTACAGTATATGCGTCAAGCGTGGGAATCAATAAGACCCAGCCCGGATATATGAGATTTGGATTCTTAATTTTATCTTTGTTAACTTCATATATCATTGGCCATTTTTTGCCATCGCAATATACATTACGCATACTCGCAATCTTTGAAAGCCAGTCGCCTTCATTAACTTTATATCTTCCATACTGGCATCTTTTCCAGGCTTCCTGTAATTCAGCGAGTTTACTTTTCAGTTCTTCACGCCTTGTCTCAAGATTGGCAATCTCATTCTTCAAGTTTGCAATCTCAGACTGGAGTGAAGCAATTTTTGCCTCTGCCTGCTGAAGTTTTTCTCTTACATTTTGCAGTTCAGCCTGCGCCTGTTCCTCAGTCAATTTTTCCTGGGCAAAGCCCGTTGCTGTGGGAATCAGGAACAAAACAAATAGAATGGCAAGTATCCTTTTCATTTTTACCTCCTATTTCTTCTTGCAGCGAGTATCTATCTTGGTCTGAAGTGCATCAACCTCAGCAGAAAGATTTGCAATTTCCTGTTCAAGGGCATTCTTTTGAGAGAGCAATTGTGCCTTTTCAGTCTCAAGTTCACCTATTTTTGCCTCAGCTGCCTGAAGGGCAGCGCGCGCCTCATTAAGCGCATCCATCGTCTCCTTCTTTGCCCATTTTGGACCACAACCAATGAATATCAGGGCAAGCAGAAGAACTCCAACTGTCTTTTGCATAATGCCACCTCCTCTTCTCGTGAGCATAATATATGATATACATATTTTGATAAAAGTCAAGAGGAAATGTGAAACTTGACTTGGTGCCAAAATCATGTATAATACCAATAATGTTTGGAAATTTTTGCGACGGAGTTCACCTGAGAAAACAAAAAAATATTCTTGATCTTCCCGTTGAAGTAATGCCTATTCCGGAACGAGTATATATTCCTTTTTGTCAGCACAAGGGCAAACCCGCTACTCCTGTCGTAGAGCCTGGTGATATCGTAAAAATAGGCACAAAGATTGGAGATTCAAACGGAAATCAATCTGCCTGTATTCATTCATGTGTTGCAGGCAAAGTAATAGATATAAGATCCTATACCCATCCCACGCTTGGCAGGGCATTGTGTTGTATTATTGAAACTGATTATTCCGAGGATTGGGACCAGGCACTTATCAATGTTGATTACCAGTCTTTTGATAGAAAGGAACTTCTTGAAAAAATAAAAGAGGCAGGTATTGTCGGTTTAGGAGGTGGTGGTTTTCCTACGCATTCAAAAATCTCTTATGCTGTAGAAAAAAAACTGGATATATTGGTAGTCAATGGCTGTGAATCAGAGCCCAATATTTCCACGGATTATCACATCATCCTTGAATATCCGGTCTGTGTGATTGAAGGTGCGAAAATTGTTCAAAAGATTCTTAATGTCCCCAGAGTTGTTTTTGCGATTTCAGAAAACTATGAAGGTGCAGCAAGACTCTTAAAAAAAGAAGGTGCAGAAGTAAAAATAATGCCGGATAGATTTCCCCAGGGTGCTGAAAGTTTATTGACAAAAAAAATATTAAAGAAAAATGTTCCGGCAAATGGATTGCCAATGGATATTGGTGTTTTTGTACAGAATGTTAGCACATGCTATGCTATTTTCCAGGCGGTAAAGTATGGCAAACCACTGATTGAAAGGGTAATAACAGTAAGCGGAAATGGAATAAAACAACCAAAAAATATCCTGGTGAAAATTGGAACTCCAATAAGTGATATCGTCCAGTTTTGTGGCGGTTTGAAAAGCAATGTAAAAAAAATTATTTTTGGCGGTGTTATGACCGGTATTGCTCAATTTTCTATGAGCACACCTGTCATAAAGACTATCAATGGTATTGTATTTCAAGATTCAATAAACGATGGAGAAGAAAAGGGGTGTGTAAGATGCGGAAAATGTGTTGATGCCTGTCCAATGCATCTCATACCCCAGACAATTTTTGCCAGGATAACGCAGAGCAATTATGATGATGCCTTTGGACAAGGATTGAATGAGTGTATTGAATGTGGTTCCTGCGCCTATGTCTGCCCTTCTTATATTCCTCTTGTTCACTACTTTAAATATGCAAAAATGAGATTTTCAAATGGATGAGCTCCTTGTAGTATCTGCTCCCCCCCATATTCATTCAAATCTAAGTACAAATAGAGCAGTTTATGCAGTATGTCTTGGACTCGTTCCATCAATGGTTTTCGGCATATTGAATTTCGGAACATATGCTTTCTTGATTGTCTTTCTCAGTGTTATATCAAGCACAACATCTGAGGCAGTTTTTGAATATCTTGCCGGAAAGAAGATAACAATAAGTGATGGCACTGCGATTTTGACTGGACTATTATTGGCAATGAGCCTGCCGCCGGGGGTTCCGTTATGGGTGCCAATCATTGGTTCGGGCTTTGCAATCATACTGGTGAAACAGGTATTTGGCGGTCTTGGTTTTAATTATCTCAATCCCGCACTTGCTGCAAGGGCGTTTTTGACTCTAAGTTTTCCACAGATAATGAACACAGCATGGCGTACACCATCCTATGGCTCTTTTTCAGGAATTGATACGATCAGTCAGGCAACACCACTGACAATCTTGAAAAATCCTGCGTATTATGGTAATACCGAGACCATAATTAACAGATTCAATTCACCCGACTTCTTGAGAACCTTGTTTTCAGGCATGATTGGAGGCTCAATAGGAGAAACCTGCAAAATTGCCTTGATCATTGGTGGCCTGGCATTGCTTTTTCTGAAAATCATTGACTACAGAATTGTATCAGGTTATATTGTTGGTTTTCTATTATTAAATTTCGTTATGCCCAATAGTATTAATCCAATCTTTCAATTATTTACTGGCGGTGTCCTGATCGCGATCTTTTTTATGGCAACGGATTGGGTTACTACTCCAATAACGAAGAACGGCAGATGGATATTTGGAGTTGGCTGCGGTATACTCACAACAATTTTCAGACATTACTCACATTATCCTGAAGGGGTGACACCTGCGATACTCCTGATGAATCTCATAACGCCACTGATTGACAAACTCACTAATAGAAGATTGTGGCAACCAAAAATTAAATAAGGGAGGTTTCAATGAAAAATTTTTTGAATCAAACAGCCCCTGTGTTGTTTAGCATAATATGTAGTATCTTGATACTCACAATAGCAGATATTCAAACGAAGCCGTTGATTGCGCAGACTGAAGATAACACTAATCTCAGCAAACTGAAATCAGTGATCAAGGCTGTTGAATTTGTGCCGGTTCTTCCTGAAACTCTGTGGCAGGCATATGATTCATTGAAGAACTTAGAAGGAATCGTCTTCAAAGTCTGGACAAGGGCCTATGCCGGTGTCATTCCGATAACTGCAGGTGTTGATGTGAATGGCAAGATTACTGGAATAAGAATCGGCGGGAAGAGAGAAGGATTCAAAGAAACCCAGGGACTTGGTTCAAAGGTCAGAGACGCGGCTTTTACAAATCAATTTGTCGGTAAAGAAATATCACATATTTCATTAAAGAGCGAAGGCGGTGAAATTGATGCAATAACCGGTGCGACTATTTCTTCAAAGGCAGTTTGTGAAGGAATCAAGAAAGGAATGGAAAGATACAGATCGGTGTTAAATCAGGGCAAAATCCAGGACATAAAAAAGGAAATCTTTGCTGATGCCAGAAATTTCGCTGAAGTAATAAAAGATACACTGTGGTATGCAATTGCCTATTCTGATACACTGGGAATAGTGTTTTCAGGTGAGACATTTGGCTATCTTGACACAATCAAATACCTTCTTGGATTACGAAAGGATGGTTCAATTGAACGGATTATCATTACCTATTCAAAAGAAACCGAAGGCATTGGTGAACAAATAAGAGAACATGAATTTCTTGATAAATTCAAAACTGGTATACCTGACGCAATAACTGGCGCGACAATTTCATCATGTGCCTTGATCAAAAGCGTTCAAAAAAATATCAAAAAATTCAAAGATTATCTGAAATGATCCAAAATCAAAGAGAAAATGGATTCTTGATTATTCTTGGTGTTATGCCCATAATTGCCCTAACTGATACAGCATTGAATGCCCTGGGCATCGGTATTGTGACATTGATTGTACTATTTTTGTCAGGAATAGTTTTCTTATTGTTTGCTAAATTCTTGAATGAACCTTCAAGAACATTTGTTCTGATAATTATTACTGGTACGATTACTACTATTATTAAGCAGGTATTATCATATCATCTTCCTGAACTCTGCAACAATTTAGATGTATTTATATCTTTGATAGCTATCAATAGTTTTGTGCTGTATAGTTTAAGATACAACAATACTCAGAATTCAGGATTAAGATTTGTGCTTGCCGCTGCAAAGAAATGGCTTGGTGTTGTCTGTATTGTTTTCGTTATAGGCATTTTGAGAGAAATTTTGGGACAGGGCACATTAGTTAACAAACCCATACTGAGTCCTGATATGGCATCGAAAGCTTTGTTGTTTATAAATGCCCCTGCTGGTGCATTTCTGATGACCGCACTTGTATTATTAGGTTTTGAATTGGTAAAGAAAAAGACCGATGGCAAATAACCTTCTTGCAATACTCGTAGATCATATTATCGGCAGTAATATCGTTCTTTACACTTTGCTTGGTATTTGCCCCCTCATATTGTATGCAGTAAATCTTAAAGAATGCCTTATGATAGGTATCATTCTAATCGTTATTATGCTCATCAGCGCCTGGTTAAATCTGTTTATTTTTTATTTCTTATTGCGACCGCTGAACTTCACACATGTAGCAATTGTCCTGTTTATTCTTATCACCTGGCTTACAATTCATTATATAAGATTTGCAATGAATCAATCCTATCCTTACCTTGCAATATTATTTGATAAATATCCTGAATTTTTCTATACAAATTATGCAATTTATGGTACAGTATTTCTGAACATCAATCGCAAACTTGTATTTTTAGATACCACAATATCTGTTTTGGCGTCAGGTTTGGGTTATCTTGTTGTGATATTGATTTTTATGACAATTAAAGAACGGATCTATCTAATCAAAAAAATATCCAGACCATGGCGATTGTTTATGGAATTGTCAATTCTCGCACTGATAAGTCTGGTTTTTTTGAGCATAACCGGCTTGAGATAAAGTTCTATGTTAACAAGCAGAATAACTAATTTTGAAGAAGAACTCAATCCTGAACAATGGAAGGCAGTACAGATAATTGATGGTCCCATACTCATTCTTGCCGGTGCAGGTAGTGGTAAGACCCGTGTCATCACCTATCGCATAGCATATCTAATTTCAAAAGGAATAAATCCCAGAAACATCCTTGCTGTTACATTTACAAACAAAGCTGCGGATGAAATGAAACAAAGGGTGTGCAACCTTCTGAACAGTGAAGAACCAGATGTCTGGGTAAGAACATACCATTCAACATGTGCAAGAATTCTTCGTAAAGAATCACACCATCTGGCAATTCCTTCAAATTTTACAATCTATGATGAAGCAGACCAGTTATCTTTAACAAAAGAGTGTTTGAAAGAATTGCAACTGGACATCAGAGAATTGAAACCTGATTTCATCCTTCAGTGCATAAATCGTGCAAAGGAGAATTTGATTTCTCCTGATGAATACCGAACCAGTAGTTATAATCCCTATGCAAATATAATTAAGACCGTCTATAAATTGTATAATCAACGATTGAAAGAATTCAATGCCCTCGATTTTGATGACTTGATTTTAAAGACTGTTGAACTCTTCAGAAAAAAACCAGAAATTCTTGAACATTATCAGGAAAAATTTAGGTATATTATGGTTGATGAATATCAGGATACAAATCGCGCCCAGTATGAATTCACAAAATTGCTTGCGGGGAAATACCGCAATCTGTGCGTAGTCGGCGATGACGACCAGTCTATCTATTCCTGGCGCGGTGCGGAAATAAGAAATATTCTTGATTTTGAAAAAGATTACCCTGAGGCCAAGGTAATAAAACTTGAACAGAACTATCGTTCAACGAAAATCATATTACAGGCAGCATCTGAGGTTGTCAAGAACAATCGGGAACGCAAGAAAAAGGTACTCTGGTGTGAAAATGAAACAGGTGAGCCAATAGAATATTATGATGCAGAGAACGATAAAGAAGAGGCAGAATATGTTGCTCAGAAAATTTATGAGGAACATTATCAAGGCAGGGAATACAATAATATTGCTGTTTTCTATCGGTTAAATTACCAATCAAGAATTTTTGAAGAATGTCTGGCGCGAAACAAAATTCCTTATGAAGTGGTTGGCGCACTAAAATTTTATGAACGGGCAGAGATAAAGAATATGCTTGCGTATCTCAGGGTGATCAATAATCCCAATGATTCAATAAGCCTGAGAAGAATAGTAAACCTTCCTGCCCGAAGTATTGGCAAGGAAACTCTTGATAAGATAGTAAGTTTTCAAAAAGAGCAGAACATCACGCTTTTTGAGGCGTTAAGAAGAATCTCAGAGATTAAGGGATTGGTAGCACGGAGTGCAGAAGGCATAAAATCATTTGTGAAAATGCTTGAAGGATTCATGAAAATGAACAAAAAGTTAAATCTCTACGATCTTGCCCTGCGCATTGCCCATGAATCCGGATATCTTGAACTACTCAGAAGAAAACAGACCGAAGAAGAAATTGACCGTCGTAAAAATGTGGAAGAGTTGCTGATTTCTATCAATGATTATGTAAAAAATAATCCAAATGCCTCAATCCAGGATTATCTGGAAGGTGTATCTTTGCGTAGTGATATTGATGATTGGTCAAATGAAAAGGTTTCCCTGATGACACTCCACAATGCAAAAGGACTGGAGTTTGAAGCGGTGTTTATAACCGGACTTGAGGATGGAATAATACCCCATTACAGATCCCGAGAAGAAGGAAGGTATGAAGAAGAAAGAAGATTGCTGTATGTAGGTATAACAAGGGCAAAAAGAAAATTGTTTATTACCACTGCAAGCAGGCGCAAGACCTACCAGGGTAATTTTATTTTTACAACACCTTCCCCATTCTTAAAGGAGATACCTCATGAAGTCTTTGCAACCTTATACAGATGAAGACAAGAAAATAAAGGAATTCAGAAAGCTGTTTCCGATTACGAATAGAACAATTTATTTGAATCATGCAGGAACAGGTCCGATGAGTATGCGGGCAAAAATGGCAATTGAACAATGTATAATGACATACCAGAGCCAGGCAGAATACGATTTCAAATCTTATTTTGAAAAATTAAGAAAAAGCCGTAAAGCATTTGCAGACCTGATAAATGCTGGACCTGAAGAAATTGTCTTTACTCATAATACCTCTGAGGGTATTTACATCGCCCTTATCAATCTACCATTCACAAGAGGCGATGAAATAATTGTAATGTCAGAGGTCTTCCCTGCTGTCCATTATGTTGTTCAATATAACCTTCCGGAAGTTAAGAAAATCTATGTTAAACTCTGTGGCAAGAATCCGGTTATGGCAATCAAAAGATACTTAAACAAAAGAACCCGCGCTGTAGTTCTTGATCATACACAATTCTTTACTGGCGAAATGATTGATTTGGCAATTTTATCAAAGTTTCTAAGTAGCAAAGGAATTTATCTCATCGTTGATGCTATTCAGTCAATCGGTGCTGTAGCATTTGATACAAAAATGACACAAGTAGATTTTCTCTCTACAGGCGGGGGCAAGTGGCTGTTTGGTCCAGGAGGTACAGGATTTTTGTATATAAATAAAAAGAATTTCAAAAATCTGAAAAAACTTCATACTGGTTGGCTTGGTGTTGATTGGAAGAGCTTTGAAAATTTTGAAGTCTCTCCCCCGCTCTTTGATGATGCGCGGATGTTTGAAATGGGGACAAGAAATGTGATTGGCATAAGCGCGCTCACGGAAAATATAAAAATTCTGCTTGAATTAGGAATGAAAAATGTTGAAAAAAGAATATTGAAATTAAAGAGAGAATTGAGGGAAGGGTTCAAAAAATTAAAAATTCCCATAATTACACCAGAAAAAGAACCACAGTCAGGCATTATTACTGTAAAACCAGAAAACCCCAGAAAGATATATCAATATTTGGTTAAGAATCAGATCATTATATCATTGCGTAACAATTGTCTGAGGTTTTCACCACATTTTTATAATACAGAAGAGGAGATTGAGAAGGTTTTTGAGATAATGAGAAAATGTTTATCAGGCAACTTTGAATAAAATTCACTTAATGAAATGAGTAAATACAGTTAAATAATAAAGAAGAACCGTATTATGATTACTATTATTGTCGTATATACCGCTGCTCCTACGTCATCAAACATAATACCCCAGGCACCGGAAAGTTTTTCTAATTGCCTTAATGGCGGTGGTTTTATCACATCAAAAACCCTGAACAAAACAAATGCAATGCAAAGCGGCAATATCTTTTTAGGAACAAAATAAAGTGGAATAAGGATTGCAGCATATTCATCAACAACAATTTTTCTCGGATCTTTACCCCACTCTTTCACAAATTCCTGGCTGATTGTCAGACCCCAGATAAACAGCGTTAGAAAAACTGCCCAATAGATAAATGGAAAATCAACCAAAAAGTACCATAGCACGATGCCGATAAAACAGGCAAATGTAGCGGGCGCGATGGGTACATAACCTGTACCTAAACCAGTTATGAACCCCATTTTTAGTATTCTGATCATATAATTCTGATAAAATGCATCAGCAAGCTGATGCACTCCTGATAATTCTATTCAGGCTGCTCTATTTTCGTTTCTGGGGAATTTTTGTTTCCCACTCAGAAACAAGGGCACAGACAACAAATGTAGATGAGTAAGTCCCAAATATTAGACCCACGATAAGAGTAAAGGCGAAATCTGCAATCACTGGTCCACCAAGAAATAACAGACAGAAAAGAGTCACAATGACAAACGAGCCTGTGAGGATTGTTCGTGAGAATGTTTCATTGATACTCGTATTAATCAAATCAATGAAAGGTATACCTCTCACTTTTTTGCGATTCTCACGAACCCGGTCTGATATAACAATTGTATCATTTATTGAATACCCCACGATTGTTAGAAGCGCACCAACAACAACAATGGTAAATTCTCTGCCAGTAAGAATCAGTGCACCAGTCGTAATCAGCACATCGTGAAATATTGAAATCACTGAGGCAACGCCAAAACGGAAATCAAATCTGAACCAGATATATATACCCATTAGAAAGAGCGCTACAAGGACGCCGATTATTGTATTTCTTGTAAGCTCCTGACTGATCTTTGGTTCCACAGTTTCCTTCGCCCGTAGATCCAATGGATTGTCAGCAAAATCTTTCCGCAGTTGAGCAATGATAGCATTGGCGAATGCATCGGGATCAGTCCTGGTCACTGAACGGACAACAAATTCGTTTGTGCCAGACAACCTCTGGATTGATGCCTGTTCCTGCCCAATCCTTGCAAGGGAAGAACGAACATCACTCACCTCTATTGATCTTTCAAATTTCACCCAGACAAGAGCGCCGCCTGAAAAATCAACACCAAGTTTCGGTCCTTTTACAAAGATCAACAAAAGTGCAATAACCACAAGCACACCTGAGAAAATGAAGCCATATTTTCGCCAGGACATGAAAGGTAGATTAGGATTTTTTATCAGTTCCATATTTATATCCTCAACTTTGTTACTTCAAATTTCAATGTAAAATAGTCAAGTATAGCTTTCGTCACAAACACCGCACAGATCAGATTTGCAATCAAACCGATGATAAGGGTTAGGGCGAAGCCCCTTATTGGACCCGTACCAAATATGTATAGCACAATGCCAGTAATGATCGTTGTAACATTGGAATCAAATATTGCAAGCCATGCACGACTGAATCCTTGATCAATTGCAGTCCGCACAGTTTTGCCAATATGCAATTCTTCTCTTATTCTTTCAAAGATAAGAATATTCGCATCAACTGACATAGCAATGGTAAGGGCTATGCCTGCAATACCAGGCATTGTTAGGGTTCCACCAAATGCAGATAGAACACCAACGAGCAGTATGACATTCAGGATAAGGGTAAAATTTGCAACCAGGCCGGTCAGAGAGTAATAGATAAGCATGAATAAAACCACAAAGAGTGCACCAATGAGTGATGCGCGGATTCCACTGATGATTGAATCCTTTCCAAGTGAGGGACCCACAGAACGTTCCTCGGCGATCTTAAGTGGTGCAGGCAATGCACCTGCCCTCAAAACAATTGCGAGGTCTCTTGCTTCTTCAGCCTTAAAATTGCCAGTAATAACTGCCTTGCCCTGGGGAATTCTTTCTCTTATGTATGGTGCGGACTGAACAATATCATCCAGCACAATTGCCAGTCTCTTACCAATGTTTTTGCCCGTGACAGAAGCAAAAAGCCGAGCCGCTTCTCTCTTGAATTCAAGTTCAATCATCCAGGCCCCTGTATATTGAAGTTCAGCCCCCTGGTATGGCCTATGTGTAGCATCACGAATTGTCTCACCGGTCAACTCAGGTTCCCTTTTAAGAAGGTAAAGGCGCTTCACCTCTTTGCCTTGATACAGTTCCTTAGAACCAAAAAGAAACTGCAAATCCTGAGGTATCACTGCCTCTGCCTGAGCAATCAATGCTCTTAATGAATCTTCATCTCTAATATCAAAACCAATGTCTCCTTCCACACCAAACAGGTATGAACTGAAGGGTTCTTCAAAACCAAGTGTATCACTCTTGGCAAGATATTTGTCAATATTCTTTATCACATCCTGAGTCTTATCACTGACAATCTTGAACTCAAGATGGGCAACCTTGCGAATAAGATTAAGTGCCCTTTCTCTATCCACACCGGGCAATTGTACAAGTATCCGCGAATTACCCTGTTTCTCTATGGTTGGCTCAAATACACCAAACTCATCAATACGATTCTTAACAATTTCCAATGCCCTATCCCGAAGGTCTGATGGTTTTTCCTTCAAACCAGTTGTATCAACCTCAAGCACAAGATGCATTCCACCTTTTAAATCAAGTCCAAGGTGGATTGCCCGTCTCATCAAACTATTTTCTTCTTCTTTGGATAGGTCTTTTGTAGTATAAAGTCTGAGACTCGGATATAGTGTATAAAGTCCAACCGCAATAAGGATGATGACAATCGCCATTTTCAATCCTATATTCTTCATTTCACTCCTTTTATTATCTTCACCATTTCTTCAGTTGCCTGACGCAAACCAACAAACACTGCACGAGCAACAATTGAAAAACCAATTGAGTACCCGGTTATTTCTTTTATCTCAAGCAACTTAACAATATTTTTGTAATCAATGCCATGGCCTGCATGGACCAAAAGGTTTGATTCTTTTGCCTTCTCTGCTATCTCATATATTTTTTCAATCTCATTTTTATTCTGGGGATTTTTTGAATATTCGTTTGTATTTATCTCAATGTATTCTGCACCGACTTTTAATGCTTCATTGATTTGAGCAATATCAGGATCAATAAATACACCTGCCCTGATGCCGGTGTCATTTAGCTTCTTGATAAAACCAGCCAGATTACCTTTGAAGCTTATCAAGTTCAATCCACCCTGGGTCGTCACTTCCCCTGGTGATTCAGGCACCAATGTAACGCGATCAGGTTTTAATGAACAAGCAATCTTTAGCATTTCATCAGTACCCGCCATTTCAAGATTTAATTCGGTTTTTATGATTTCTCTCAGTAATCTCAAATCTCTTTCTTTAATGTGTCTTCTATCACCTCTTAAATGGACTGTAATACCATCTGCACCACCCAGTTCTGCTTCCACAGCGGCAAAAACCGGGTCAGGAAATTTCTCTTTTCTTGCTTCACGAAGTGTCGCAATATGGTCAATATTAACCGAAAGTTCCATTGGGTATTATATCCAATTATTATGCGGTGTCAACTGAAAGAAAAAATACCCCCTTTTCCTCAGTCTTAATGCGCTTTCGTCGAATTATGCCAATTACCTTATGACCATGCGCTTTCTTATTGTTGGAGTGCAACACCCGTTGACTACTATCGCGGTTGAAAACCGCTCACACAGAAAAACAAACACATACCTGAATGATTGACTTTAAAACCAAATTATGTATAATTCACCATGGATGAAGTGAAGAAGTGGCATCAGGAAAAAATTTTATTAAGGGTGGTTGACGCCTTGAAAAAAAGAGATTTTAATGCCGAGTATTTTCAAACAATTGATAAGCTTAATGAATACCTATTAAAATCAATACCTCCCGAAGCAAGCATTGGCATCGGTGGTTCAATGACGATAAGGGAGATTGGAATTATAGAAAGATTGGAACAGCGTGGTAATAAAGTGGTTCACCACTGGCAGAAAGGATTGACTGAAGAGACTGATAAGGAAGTGAGAAAGAAAGAGATGCTTGCGGATTATTATTTGACGAGTGCAAATGCAATCACGAAGAATGGTGATATAATAAATATTGATGGGATAGGAAATCGCATCGCTGCAATGATTTATGGACCTGATAATGTTTACATAATCGCAGGATATAACAAAATTGTTCCATCCATCCATGACGGTATTAAAAGGAGCAAAGAGATTGCAGCAGTGATGAACGCAAAGAGGGTGAGTGCGAAAACACCCTGTGTTAATACCGGTGTGTGCATAGATTGTAATGTTAAAGGCAGGATCTGCAGGGTGATATCAATTGTTCAATTTAGACCCTGGCACACAAATATCACTGTCCTACTCGTAAACGATATCCTGGGATTCTAATAATTCTTTTCCATTAATCTGCCCAATAAATTGGGCAACTACAAAAAAGGATTTTTGCCTGATAAATCAGGCACTACAATTCTTATTTTTTCTTTCTGGATTTCTTTGTTTTTTCAGCTTTGAACATCACATTTGCCTGGGCTGCTGAAAGACGGGCAATCGGAACCCTGAATGGTGAACAGGAAACATAATCCATACCAACCTTATGGCAGAAATGAATTGAATTCGGTTCTCCACCATGTTCGCCGCAGATTCCAACTTCTAAGTCAACCCTTGTTTTCCTACCACGCTCAATTCCTATCTTTATCAATTCACCAATTCCTTTTACATCAACAGACTGGAATGGATCACCAGGCAGAATCTTTTTCTTTAGATAATCGGGCAAAAATCCACCAATATCATCACGGGAAAATCCAAATCCCATCTGTGTCAGGTCATTTGTGCCATAAGAAAAGAACTGGGCAACCTGGGCAATTTCATTGGCAACAAAGCAGGCACGCGGAATCTCAATCATCGTTCCATACATATACTTTATCTTCTTCAATCCAAATTTCTGGAGAACTTCTTTGTAAACACGCTCAACAATCACAACCTGGTCTCTTAGTTCATTAACCTCACAAACCACCGGCACCATTATTTCAGGATAGGGATTTTTACCTTCTTTTATCAATTCTGCGGCCGCCTCAAATATTGCCCTAATCTGCATTTCACTAACCTCTGGATAGGTAATTCCAAGTCTTACTCCACGGTGTCCCATCATTGGGTTTGATTCATGCAAGTTATCAGCACGTTCGTTCAGTTCTTCCAGCGTAATATTCAATTCCCTGGCAAGTTTCTCTCTTTTTTCAGCTTCATTTGGAACAAATTCATGAAGCGGTGGGTCAAGGAGTCTGATAACAACTGGATAACCATCCATTGCCTCAAGCACTCCCTTCATATCCTTTTTCACATAAGGAAACAATTCATCAAGGGCAGTACGTCTTTCTTGCTCATTCTTTGATACAATCATTTTGCGCAACAGGAAAAGAGGTTGGTCTGATCCTTTTCCATAAAACATATGCTCAGTACGCATAAGTCCAATACCATGGGCACCAAATTTTCTTGCCCTTTGCGCATCTGTTGGGGTATCCGCATTTGCCCTGATACCCAAGCGTTTGACTGAGTCACATATTTTCAAGAATTTCTGAAGCAAAACATTCTCTTCTGCGGATGCAAGCATAGGCAATTGCCCTTCATACACATTACCCTTTGTGCCATTGAGTGTTAGCCAATCACCCTCTTTAAAAACCCTGGAACCAATTCTTAGTAATTTTTCATCATAGTCAACCTGTAATGCGCCACAACCTACTATACAGCATTTACCCCAGCCCCGGGCAACAAGTGCAGCATGTGAAGTCATACCACCACGGGCAGTAAGGATTGCCTGCGCAGCACGCATACCGTCCACATCTTCAGGATTTGTCTCCTCACGCACCAGAATCACTTTTTTACCCTGCTTTGACCATTCAACCGCATCCTTAGATGCGAATACAATCTGGCCATTCGCTCCACCTGGACCAGCGGGTAAGCCGCGCGCAATTGGTCGGGCATTGATTTCAGCCTTTGGATCAATCATCGGGTGCAACAGTTCATCAAGCTGCGAAGGAGTAACCCGCATTACTGCCTCTTCCTTTGTAATCAGCTTTTCCTTCATCATATCAACTGCCATCTTCACAGCGGCAGGGCCATTACGTTTACCAACCCTGCATTGTAGCATATACAATATTCCACGTTCAATCGTAAATTCAATATCAAGCATATCCCGATAATGACGCTCAAGTTTTTTCTGATATTGGAAAAGTTCATTGTAGACTTCTGGCATTGCCTTTTCCAACGAAACCAAGTTTTTGTTATGTTCACTCTTTGAATATTCATTCACTGGAGCAGGGGTTCTTATTCCTGCAACCACATCCTCACCCTGGGCATTTATTAGATATTCACCATAGAATTGGTTTTCTCCATTACCTGGATTTCTTGTGAATCCCACACCGGTTGCTGAATCCTCACCCATATTGCCAAAAACCATTGCCTGAACATTACAAGCAGTGCCCCAGTCTTCAGGAATTCCTTCTATCCTTCTGTATGCAATCGCCCTCTTTCCATTCCAGGAAGCAAATACCGCCTTAATTCCACCCCAGAGTTGTTCATTATGGTCATCAGGAAATTCTTTTCCTAATATTTCTTTGACCTTTTCCTTGAACAATTTGCAGAGTTCTTTCAGGTCTTCTGTAGTCAGCTCCGTATCATTCTTATATCCTTTTTTCTTTTTCATTTCATCCATTATTTCTTCAAGCTGTCTTCTAATCCCTGAATTTTCATCCTTTGGTTCTATGCCGGCCGCCTTTTCCATCACAACATCTGAATACATCATTATCAATCTTCTGTATGAATCATAAGCGAACCTTTCATTTCCGCCGCTCTGTTTTATCAATCCAGATATGGTTTTTTCAGTCAGACCAATGTTCAAGACAGTCTCCATCATTCCGGGCATTGATGCGCGTGCACCAGATCGAACTGAAACGAGAAGGGGATTTCCTGGATCGCCAAATTTCTTGCCGATAATGCCTTCAATCCTTTTTATTGCCTGATTCACGTATGTCTTCAATGCCTTTGGCAATTGTTTTTTGTTTTTGTAGTAATAGTTACAAACCTCAGTGGTAATAGTAAAACCAGGTGGTACCCGGACACCAAGATTTGTCATCTCAGCAAGATTTGCACCCTTGCCGCCAAGTAGATTCTTATCCCTGGCTGAACCATCAGCCTTTTTCCCACCAAAATTATAAACCAATTTCTTCATTCTACTCCTTTCTTTCTAATAACATTGTTTCATAAAATTCATTTGAAGCAAAATGATAATTACTTTATACTCAGACACTTTTTGATAAGTCTTTCCAGAACATTGCCGTGTTTTTCTTTCAGTTCATAGCTCACCTTAACTGCTGGCTTGTTTATTTTCAAGAATTTTCTCAAATCTACCGGTGTTCCTATTATTACCACATCAGCAGGGGTATTATTTATGCTTTGATTAAGTTCCTGGATTTGCCTTTTTGAATAACCAAGCGCAGGAATTAATGGACCAATCTGCGGATATTTTTCATATGTCCTTTTTATTGTACCGACCGCATAGGGTTTTGGATTGACAATGGTTCTGGCGTGGTAATTCTTTGCGGCGATAATACCTGCACCAAAACTCATTTCACCATGAGTTAGGGTAGGACCATCTTCAATCACGACAACACGCTTGTTTCTTATTTTTTCTGGTTTATCAACAATGATTGGCGAAAAGGCTTCAACTATCTTAGCATTTTTGTTTAATATTCTTAAATTTTGTTTCAATTTTTCAACGACTTTTGCCTTTGCTGAATCTACTTTATTAATTATTATCAGATCTGCCATTCTGACATTTGCCTCTCCTGGATGGTATGTGGATTCATTACCTGGTCTTAATGGATCAACAACGACAATATGCAAATCAGGTTTGTAAAATGGCAAATCATTATTTCCACCGTCCCATACAACAACATCTGAGATTCTCTCTGCAGACCTTAAGATCTTCAAGTAGTCAACCCCAGCAAACACTGTATTGCCTTTCTTTATATGAGGCTCATATTCTTCCCTTTCTTCAATCGTGCAGTTATATTTATCCAGGTCTTTCAATGAAGAAAATCGCTGCACTTCTTGTTTTTTCAAATCTCCATAGGGCATGGGATGCCTAACAACGGAAAATCTTATACCATATTTGTTTAGTATTTCGCACACCTTTCTTGTAGTCTGGCTTTTTCCAGCGCCAGTGCGTGCGGCGCAGATAGATATTATCTTCTTTCTGGAAGTCAAAATTGAAGATTTGGGACCGAGCAACCAGAAATCAGCACCTGCAGCAATCACTTCAGAAGCCTTGTGCATTACATAATTATGGGAAATATCAGAATATGAAAAAACGACAATATCAATATCATATCGCCTGATCAGATTTGCTAATTCCCTCTCAGAATAAATGGGAATACCAGATGGATAATATTTTCCAGCAAGTTCTGTCGGGTATTTTCTACCCTCAATATTCGGTATCTGGGTAGCAGTAAAACAAATGACTTTGTAGTCACGATTTTGTCTGAAAAAAGTATTAAAATTATGAAAATCCCGACCTGCTGCGCCCATAATAATGACCCTTCTCATTAAACCTCCTTGAGAAACCTCAGTACCTCAGATTCACTCAAAAATGCCATTTGCATGTTCCATATTTATGCAAAATTTCACCTAATTTCAGCCCTTTTTGCCATAGATTGAATAAAGGAAAATATTGAAAAGGGCACTTGAGAATGCTTAAAAAGTTCCTATATTTCACTCTATTATATCCAGAATACGAGAAAAGTCAATAGAACGACCTATCCCATTTATGTCAGAGGACTTTTTTGTAAACGGTCTTTTAGTATTTTGACCCTGGAGTTTGTATATACAGTTTCTATGCACCCAGGTATGCTGCTTTTACAACAGGATTGTCATGCAAATCTCTGCCCTTCCCCTGTATTGTTACTCTTCCTGTTTCAAGCACATAAGCATAATTGCATATTGACAATGCCTTATGTGCGTTCTGTTCAACAAGCAAAATGCTTGTGCCCTGTTTGTTGATCTCTTTGATTATACTGAAAATCTCATTAACCAATATGGGTGACAAACCCATTGATGGTTCATCAAGCATCAAGAGTTTAGGTCTGGACATCAAAGCCCTTGCTATTGCCAGCATCTGCAATTCACCACCAGAAAGTGTTCCAGAAGGCTGAGAAAGCCTTTCTTTCAATCGCGGAAAAGATTTAAATATACGCTCCATTGTATTGCCAATTAACTTTTGGTCATTGATCAAATAGGCACCAAGTCTTAGATTCTCATAGACCGAGAGATTGGCAAAGGGTTTTCTTCCTTCGGGCACATGTCCAATACCAAGCCCAGTGATCTTATGTCCCGGAAGATTTGTAATATCTTTGTCTTCAAAGTAAATACTGCCGGATTTTGCCTTTACCAGTCCAGAAATTGTCCTCAAGGTTGTGCTTTTTCCTGCACCATTCGCACCGATCAAGGCAACAATTTCGCCGGCACATACTTTAAAGACGATCTCATGCAGTGCATGAATTGCGCCATAGTGAACGCTTAAATTTCTTACATCCAGGATTAGGTTGTTTCTTTCGGGTTTGTTCTCCATATTTTGCATAAACTAACTATCTTTTCCAAGATATGCCTCAATGACTCTGGGATCGTTCTGGATTTCCTTGGGATTGCCTTCAGCAATCTTCTCACCAAAATCCATTACACTCACTCTCTCGCAGATAGACATTACCACCCTCATCTGGTGTTCAATCAATAAGATTGTCAGTCTAAATTTTTCCCGAATAAAATTGATCAAATCCATAAGTTTAATCGTCTCCTGCGGATTCATCCCTGCTGCCGGTTCATCAAGTAACAAAACCTCAGGGTTTGTAGCAAGGGCACGAACAATTTCCAACTTTCGCTGTTCGCCGTAAGGTAGATTCTTTGCCAATTCGTGTGCACGTCCATTCAGACCAAAGATAGAAAGAATATCATAAGCCTTTTGCTCAATTTTCTTTTCTTCATTAGTGAATTTCTTGTCTCTGAAAATTGCTGATAATACGCCGTATTTCACATCCTTGTGGCAAGCGATTTTTACATTATCAAGAACTGTAAGATTACTGAAAAGCCTGATATTCTGGAATGTCCGGGCAATGCCACGATGGGCAATTTGGAAGGGTTTTAAATTATTAATTGTTTCATTGTTTAGCATAATCTTTCCAGAATCAGATTGATATATGCCAGTGACCAAATTAAACACTGTGGTCTTACCCGCGCCATTGGGACCGATCAAACCGACCAGTTCATATTTATTTACAACAAGGTCAAAATTTGATACTGCCCTTAATCCACCAAAATACTTGGTCAACTTCCAGATCTTCAGTACAGGACTATTAGCCATATCTGTATTATCAATATTTTTTTGCATAATGATATCTTTTCACCCTTTTTTATCAGTATAATGACTTTCCATTCTCAAAAATTTGAATTCCATTCCACTTCCAATTCCCATTGGTTTGATAAGCATAACAATTATCAGCACTAAAGGATAGATAACAAGTCGCCAATCAAGAATCTGTGCAGGCAGAACAACCCTGAGTCCTTCCAGAAGAAATGTCCAGGCAATTGCCGCAATTATTGTGCCGGAAATACTGCCCAGACCACCAAGTACTACAATCAAAAGAACATCAATTGATTTGAGAAAATCAAAATTAGAAGGGTGTAAAAAAGAATACAAATGGGCGTAGAGCACTCCTGCAACACCAGCAAACACCGAACCGAATACAAAACCCATAGTTCTGTATTTTGTTGTATCAACACCTACAGATTCTGAAGCAACATCATCTTCTCTTATGGAAATGCAAGCCCTGCCAATATCAGAAAATACATAGTTTCTTATGACAATAACAGCAGCAATCACGAACAGGTAGGTCAAAGGGAAAACTGTGTATTTTGAAATTCCCAGCATTCCGCGTGAACCACCCAAGATAGGAATGACCGCATCTGCATTGTCAAACAGTACCTTAACAATGATTCCAAAACCAAGTGTTGCAATACCCAGATAATCTGATTTCAACCGGAGAATCGGCAAGCCAATGAGAAATGCGATTATGGCAACAATCCCTATCGCAACAATCAGACCGATAATGAATGAGAAGAACCCAAGATTATACAGGGTTTTCGTTATCAGTGCTGAAGAGTATGCACCCAGTCCAAAAAAAGCAGCGTGTCCTAAGGAAAACTGCCCTGTATAACCATAGATAAGATTTAGCCCCAGGGCAGAAATTGTTATAATTCCAGCAAACTGAATTATCTGAACCCAATATGGATTAAGAATGCCAAGAGAAATAAGCACTGTTACGAATACATAGATAGCGAAGACGATTACAATTGAATAAAGATTGCTTCTCATTCTCATTTCTTTCTCTCAATAGACCGGACTATAGATTCCAAATCTGGCAAAATTGTTAAGTGCCAATATTTACATTTTTCTCTATTTGGAATTTGAAATTTACCGGTCATACTTTCTCTGTTTCTGTCTTTCCCAATATTCCGGTGGGTTTTACCAGAAGAACAATTATCAAAATTGAAAAGGCAATGGCATCGCGCATTGTAGAAGAAATATATGCTGAAGACATTGTCTCAACAGTGCCCATGATCAGAGCACCGAGCATTGCACCAGGAATTGAACCAATACCACCAAGCACAGCAGCAACAAATGCCTTCAACCCGGGCATTATTCCCATAAATGGATGTATCTGGGGATAGGCAATTCCGTAAAGCACTCCACCAGCACCAGCAAGTGCTGAACCAATCCCGAAGGTGATGGAAATGATAAAATTCACATCTATTCCCATCAATTTTGCAGTATCTTTATCATAAGATACGGCCCTCATTGCCATGCCAATTTTTGTTTTTTGAACAATGAACTGCAGAAGAATTAACAAAAAAATCGCCACACTGAATACAAGTATCTGGATATTGGATATGCATACAGGACCAATTTGATATGTACATACTTCAAAAGGTCTGGGATAAGCAAGGTAATTTGGACCAAACACAAATTTCAGACTGGTAAAATATTCCAGGAACAATGAAACACCCATTGCCGTGATCAATGCGGATATTCGCGGTGCACTTCTCAATGGCTTGTACGCAAATCTTTCAATTGTGATGCCAATTATTGCACAACCTGCCATGGCAAACAGAATAGCAAAAGGAAAAGGCAAGTGATATAATGCCAGACCATAAAACCCGAGATACGCACCAACCATAAATACATCACCGTGGGCAAAATTTATCAAACGGACAATACCATAGACCATGGTATAGCCAAGGGCAATCAGTGCATAAACAAAACCTAATTGAAGGCCATTTATCACTTGCTGGAGAAAATATGACATTGAGCCTATTATATAAAAAAATTTCGTAAAATCAACCCCTCAGATTTGGTCAAATGATTATGAAATGAAAACTGTTCAAATGATCCTGTCAGAAAGAAAAGATTAATTACAAAATTGGCACTTGAGTTTCCGGACTTGACATAATTCAAATTTTGAATATATTTAGGTGTGCCATTAAAAACCAATCTTCATTCTTTTTCAAGCATAATCCTTGCGGCAGGCATTAGCAAAAGAATGCACACTCAGACGCCCAAAATTCTATACAAAATATTGGGGAAAACGATGATTCAGTTTGTAGTGGACCTTGCTTATGAACTGAAATCCAATGAGATAATTGTAGTAGTTGGCAACAAAACCGAAGAAATTAGAAAAATTCTTGGCAATACGGTTAAATACGCAATCCAGAAAATCCCTCGAGGCACCGGAGACGCTGCGAAAAAGGGGATTGCACTTGCTACAGGTCATAATGTCCTGATCTTGTATGGAGATGTTCCGCTTTTACGAAAAGAGACAATAAACGGAATGATAGAGAATCATTTCAGGCAAATGGCTGACCTCTCCATCCTGACGTGTGAACTATCTGATCCCTCTGGATATGGTAGAATCGTAAGAGATAAAAACGGAAACATCCTGAGAATCGTGGAGCATATTGATGCCAGTAAAAGAGAATTAATGATAAGAGAGATAAATACTGGTATATATTTCGGTTCCCGGGAACTGATCACGGAAGCACTCACCAATATTAAAACGAACAACAAACAAAATGAGTTCTATTTAACTGATATCGTTCATGAATTAATAAGAGAAAAGAAAAAGGTCATTGGTTTAAAAATAAGCAATGAAGAAGAAATCTTGGGTATTAACACCAAGTCAGATCTTGCCCGAGTCAGAGCGATAATAAAGAAGAATTTTCTAAATGAACTCATGCTCCGCGGTGTCTATATTGAAGACCCAATGACTACAAATATTGATTTAACTGTCAGAATTGGGAAATTTGTTCATATACATCCATTCACACTGATTGAAGGGAGAACATTCATAAAAGACAATAGCACAGTCGGACCGTTTGTCTGGATCAGGGATGGGAAAAAGAAATCACTAAAGATATGACTGAAGAAAATCCAGCATTTCTAAATTCCGCGATGTCACACTCACACATCCCCTTGCAAAAACCCAGTGCGGGCAGAGTGCTCTTGATTATTTTGATAATTATTGTCTTTCTATTTGGTGCTTCAGTCATCTATATGCGCACGAGAGAAGATCCTGAGCAAATATATAAGAAAAATAGCAATCTACGCGTAGAAGTCTTGAATGGATGTAAAGTGAACCGCCTTGCAATCAGGGTCAGTGACATCTTGCGTGAAAAAGGATTTAATGTTGTCAAAATTGGAACTACTGAGGCATTATACAAAGAAACAATCGTAATTGAAAGGGCTGATGATGATATGAAAAATGGCAAGTATTTTGCTCAGCGGATTGGTTGCAAGAATATTGGGAAGGATGTTGACCCTGCACTATACATTGATATCACGCTGATAGTTGGTGAAGATTATACAAAGATATTTCCCGATGCAGAAAAAAGATTCTGAAAAACAACCCGTTGAATTGGCAAGAGAACTTGCCCGTATCATAAGTGACAAGAAGGGTGAAGATATTATAATCTTTGATTTACGGGATATCTCACCGATAACAGACTTTTTTGTGATTGCGACTGGTTTATCAGACATCCACAATAAGACACTTGCTAACTGTCTATCTGAATATGAAAGACCTGACCACATTGAGGGCGTTGAGGAAGGAGGTTGGATTTTACTTGATTACATAGATGTGATTGTTCACATATTTTCAAAAGAAGCGCGAGAGTTCTATGGACTCGAAAGATTATGGGGTGATGCCCCACAGGTGAAGATTTAGAATGGTCCGCGATGATCTAAAAAAGCTCTTGGAGGACTTGTTTCCTGAGCAAAAAATTGTGATTGATTATGTTCCTGCAGGAAAAAAAGGTGATTATACAACAAACCTGGCAATGCGGCTTGCTGCCGGCAAATCCTTAAGTCCATTAAAGATTGCTGAAGATATCGCAAGTAAGACAAAATCACCTATCATCAATGAAGCAGTAATTTATCCTCCGGGTTTTGTTAATTTCGTGCTTAATCCTGAATATATCAAGGAAAAATTCAAAAACAAAGAGAAATGCAATATCGGCAAAGGTTTGAAAGTGAATGTTGAGTTTGTGAGTGTCAATCCCACAGGTCCGATAAATATTGTCAATGGCAGGGCCGCTGCATTCGGTGATTCACTGGTCAGGTTATTGAACTATGCAGGATTCTATGCTGATGCAGAATACTATGTAAACGATTCCGGACGACAGATTGAGTTACTCGCTGAAAGCATCAAACAAAGAATGAACCAGATTGAAGGTAAAGAATTTTCTATCCCGGAGGATGGTTATCATGGTGAATATCTTATCTCAGTTGCCCAACATTTCCTGCAGAAGAAAATAACTGATATAGAAGATATTAAAATCAATGCGGTCAATTATTTTGTAGAACAACATCGGTCAATGTTGGAAAACTTCCGTGTCATATTCAAGAATTGGATACGGGAATCTGAAATACGAAACAAGGGCTATGTAGAAAAGGTATTGAAGACCTATGAGCATAAAAATCTGATATTTGAACAGGATGGGGCAACATATTTGAAGACAACTTCTTACAATGATAGCCGGGACCGCGTCATAATCACGAAGGATGGGAGATATACCTATTTACTGCCTGATATTGCATATCATCTCAATAAGATTGAACGAAATTATCAAAATTTGATTACGATACTTGGACCCGACCATCTTGGGCAGGTGGATAGTTTGTATGCAGGACTTAAGGCACTTGACTTTTCTGAAAATATTCTTAGAATTATCATTGTTCAACAAGTGAAACTGAAGAAAGATGACGTCTATGTTTCAATGTCAAAAAGGGCGGGCACCTTTACACCGCTTGAAGATTTGCTTAAAGAAATTCCAGTTGATGTCATCAGATTTTTTTTCCTGATGCGTTCAAGTTCCCAGCACCTTGACTTTGACCTGGATTTGGCACGCACTGTATCAGAAGACAATCCTGTATATTATGTGCAGTATGCGTATGCGAGAATTATGAGTATCTTGAAATATGCCCAGGAACACAACATTACTCTTAATGAAAACGAAGACTTGCATTTGATCAAAGAGAATGAAGAACTGGCACTTATAAAATATGTGCTGAGATTTGAAGAGTTGGTGGAAGATGCTGTGAAAAACCTTGAACCATTTATGCTTACATATTACTTGATTGAACTATCAAGAATGTTCCACCATTTTTATCAAAAACATCGCGTGGTCAGCGATGACAAAGTTCTAAGTCAGGCACGACTATATCTTATTGCCCGGACCGCCCAAACAATAAGAACAGGTATGGAATTACTCGGCTGTTCTTGTCCGGAAAGGATGTGATGAAAAAATTCCCAATTTTGTTTGGAATTTGGTGTTTGGATCTTAACATTTAACAATAGGGAGGTTAAATGAATCTTGCAAGTCTTTTGTCCAGAGAAAGAATAAATCTGGAATTGAAATCAACAAAAAAAGAAGAGGTATTGAAAGATCTTGTGTATATGATAAAAAGCAAAACTGATGCTGAATTGATCTATTCAACGCTTTTGAAAAGGGAAGAACTTGGTTCTACTGGCATTGGCAAGGGTATTGCAATTCCTCATTGCCGTTCACTTGCGGTAAGCAAATTAGAAATCGCGGTTGGTAGAACAGTAAAACCAATAAATTTCAATGCCATTGATAAAAAACCGGTATCATTATTTTTCCTGATTATTGCGCCACCTCAGGATCCTGGAAATCAATACTTGATAACATTAGGAAGGGTTGTCCAAATATCAAAGGAAATGACCAAAGGCAGTCTGATGAACAAACCAACAACCCCGGATGAATTCATTGCCCTAATAAATGAAATAGAAAAGGCAATCTCCAAGAAGAGGTGATTATGAATGAAGAAATAGATATTATGCGTCTTTTGAAAAGACTTTTTGATTTGGATAATCTTATTGCGGACAAAGAAGCAGATAAGAAAATAGGTTTTAGGATTGATGAAGAAGTAGGGTTATTGAGTTTGAAAAGAGAAAGAAGCGGCTTACTGAAACAAATCCCAAAAGAGTATGCAGAGGTCTATGAGCGGATAAGAAAACGTTATCCGCTCGCGATCGCGGAAGTAAAAAATGGATTCTGTTTTGGCTGCTTCCAGCAATTGCCAACTGAAATGTTAACAAAAAGCAATGAAATTGTGACCTGCCCAAATTGTGGCAGAATTTTGTTCTGGCGTGAGGAATGAAAGAGACTTTGAATTAGGTGTTGGGCTAATACATATTCACTATTGCAATACATATGATTGTAAGTAAGTCAAAATCGTGAAGAAAATATATCTAATCCACATTATTGTCCTAATATTTGTTATTGCAAACATACTGAACCTCAAAAATCTTTCATTGATTGACTGGGATGAAGGTGCCTTTGTCCTGCAGGCAAAATACCTGGCAACAATGGGTGCGCAAGGCAAACCCTTTAACTTTCAGACCCCACCCCTATATCAGATGATTATTGCACTGCTATTCAAGATTTTTGGTGAACACGCCTGGCTAATGCCCCTAATCTCAATCATTTCTTCTGCAGTTACTATATATTTTCTTTTCTCTTTTGGAAAGAGTCTGTACAATGAAATCACCGGGCTTATTGCAGTTATATTGTTTATCTCCACAGAATTTTTCTTTTTTTTCTCCAAGTCCGGGCTGAGTGATGCATTTTTTCTTTTGTTTTTTGTTGGAGCAGTTTATTTTTTTTATCAATCAATCAAAGCAAATCAAATTGTTTATTATCTTTTTTGTTGTTTATTCACTGTTTTCGCTTGTTATACAAAATACACCGGACCTGTGCTTTTCTTGATTTTCTTATTCATTGGCACTACCCGCCGAAAAGAACTCAATAAATCCTGGTTTATATTCGCTATTATTATTCCAATTTTACTACTTCTCCCCTATATTATTATATTCATTAAGATTGTATCAATCACAAATATAACCCAACGTCATGGAAAACTCCTTGGTATAAACCACCTTAAATTCTTGTATTATATAATCCGTTTTGCACCGCTCATTTTTCTTTCTGGAATTTTCTATCGTATGAAGGAGAAAACAGACTATTTCATTCTCGCAATAATAATAATCTTTTTCATTGTGCTAGGATTTTACTATCCGTATCTGCGGCTTGCCTATCCTTTGATACCGTTCCTTTCACTTTTTTCAGCTGCACTCCTGTATAAACTCAAGAAAATTCGCTATTATCTGCTGGCACTGATTTTTTTCTTCAATATTCTAATTGGTCATAATACCCTTATTTATAATTCAAAGTTTCCGTTATTGATTGCGCAGAGGGTTGAATCTCTAAAAAAGAAATACAATAATACATATCTATTTGCCCTTGTTCCGCCGAACATTGTTTTCTATTTTGATGGAACCATTCTGCAATCTGAATCTAACATTCCCACAGCATTGAGAAACATCAAAAATTTGCAGATTCGTGAAATCATAAAGAAAGACGAAAACTTGCTCAGAAAGGAAAAGTATCTTTTGCTTATTTACTCTTCAATATTTGAAGATTTCAGCGAAAAATTCAAGTCAATCAGAGAGAGGGCGATAGAAAAAGATTCAATAGAATTTATTGATGCCCCGATTTACTACAAAGACATTTTCAATAGTCTGCGAACGAAAAAACAAATATATGAAATATACGCTGTATCAATTGAAAAACTTGATACGCTTACTTTGACTAATCTCTGGAAAATGGCGTTTGAACCCGGTATGACTGTAATAAAAGACTGATTATTTGCCGACACAGAATTCTTCAAATATCTTGTTGAGGATATCCTCACGGAATACCCTTCCTGTGAGTTCACCAATGATATCAAGTGCATTATGCAACTCAAATGCGACCGTCTCCAATGTTTGAGATTCCCCGGTATTTGAAAGACATTTGTACAGCGCTTTTAGCGCTTCAATCTGACGCGTTCTTGTTATCAGAATATTTTCGTTGGGCATTTCAGGGAACAAATGTTCTTTAATAGCCCTTTTTAAGATATCAATATTTTCGCCATTTTTTGCGGAAATTTTTATCGCATCACCTAATATCTCACTTTCCTTCAGCGCAATATTCAAATCAATCTTGTTAATGATATAAATTTTATTGAGGTCTTTCATTAAATTATAAAGATAAGCGTCTTGTTCATTCATTGCTTCAGCACCATCAAAAATCTGTAGTATCAAATCAGCATTCTTCAACAATTCTTCACTTCGTTTACTCGCAATATCATCAGGACCGCCTGCCTCCAGAAAGATTCCTGCGGTATCAATCAATCTGACCAGAATTCCTTCTATCTCCACCGGTTCTTCAAGATAATCTCTTGTGGTCCCTGGTGTTTCATGAACAATTGCCCGGTCATAGCCAAGTAATCTATTAAAGAGCGTGGATTTTCCAACATTCGTCCTTCCAGCAATGACAACTTTATAACCCTGTTTTAATTTTATTCCCTGTTCTGCTGACTCTAATAGACTTAGTATTTTTTTCTGTATCTCACTGATTTCTCTCCTGAATTCATTTCTGTCAAAGCCGGTTTCCTCTTCCTCGGGAAAATCAATATTTGCCTCAATTCTGGTTAGAAAGGAAACTATCTCAGTTTTTATTCTCTCAATGAATTCTGAAAGTTTCCCTTCAAGTTGATAGATAGCAAGTTTTCTAACCGTGTCACAATTGGCATAGACCGTATCCAGCACTGCCTCAGCCTGAATCAGGTCAATCCTGTTATTCAAAAAAGCCCGCTTTGTAAATTCGCCACGCTGGGCAATCCGTGCACCAAGTTTCAGCGCAATTTTGACGATACGGTCAACGATCATGGGATTTCCATGACAAGAAATTTCCACAACATTTTCGCCTGTGTAAGAATTGGGTGCAAAGAACACAGTGGCTAATCCATAATCAATGATTTCTTGATTTGACGGATTTACGATTTTGCCATAATAAACATGACCAGCTAAGAAGACTGAGATATTCTGTGAAGAAACAAAAATCTTTCTTAGAAGATTTATCGCCTCATCACCGCTGAACCTGATTACAGCAATGCTTGAATAGCCGGCAGGTGTTGCACATGCAACAATCGTATCATTCACATTTTCTACTCTTTTGACTCTTCACTATTTTCCACGGTAGGTGCAATGATGATAGTTCTATTACTGCCTCTACCGATTGAATATAGTTTTACACCTTTCAGTTCATTTATTTTGTTGGTTACTATCCTTTCTTCTCGGGGTGTCATTGGATCCAGAGCCATCTCCCGGCCGGTCTGCAAGACAATGCGCGCAATTGCTTCAGCCTTTTTTCTCAGGAAATTATTACGGTGCTGGCGATAACCATTAACATCAACCAGAATTTTAATATTAGAATAAAATCTTTTCACAAGTCTTGAAATGATATACTGTAAAGCCCAGAGATTCTCTCCGTTTTTACCGATAAGCAACGAATCAGCATGCCTTGTTTTGATACTAATATTAAATCCCTGTTCATCTTTGGTTACTGTAATGCCAACCTTGAACCCCATACTCGTCAACACATAATTTGTAAGAGTTTGCAGATACTGACGAGGCTCTTTTATTGTTATCTTGACCTTGGTTTCTGTTTCACTTTGAGAAAGAATTTCATAGGTTATCTCATCCTGGATAACCCCTAATATCTTGATTCCCTGAGCGATCGCTTCATTCAGGTCTTTTCCTGTAGCCTCAATCGTTTTCATTTATGCCTCCTCTTTTTTTATTAAAGACCAATGCCTGCATAATGCAGGACAAAAAATTCAACAACTAACGAATAACTTTCTTTTTTATCACAAACTGCTCAATAATGGACAGAATATTATAAGTGAACCAATATAGTTGCAAGCCTGATGGAAAGTTCAAAAACACAAAAATCATCACCACTGGCATCATAATGACCATTAATCTCTGTCTTGGGTCAACAGTAGTCATTAAAGATTGTACAAACATCAATACACCCATGCTGATCGGCAAAACATAATACGGATCCTTGATTGACAGATCTGTAATCCAGAGAATAAAAGGCGCACCGCGAAATTCAAAAGATGTGGAAAGCACCTGATAAAGGGCAATGAATATCGGAAACTGAATCAAAAGTGGCAAACATCCAGAAAATGGATTGACCTTGTAGGTCTTATAAAGATGCATCATTTCCCGATTCAATGCCTGTGGGTCGTTCTTATATTTGTCTTGCAATTTCTTCAATTCGGGCTGGACCATCTGCATCTTCTGTTGAGAAATCAGCATTTGGCGAGATAAAGGAAAGAATATTATCTTGAACAAAATTGCAAAGACAATAATCGCAACTCCATAATTCTTAAACAACGAATAGAAAATGTTCAGGACCAAAATGATAATCCTTGCAATTGGTCCCCAGATACCACCACTGGCAATCTGTTCATAACCTTTGTTATATTTTGCAAGTTCTGAATGTATAATTGGCAGGAATAAAGCGGAAATATTCAAAACAGAATCAGCAAATATCTCCATTCCGTAGCGGCCTGTATTACCACCCATTGCACAACCAAGATAGCCTAAGCTTATTTCATCTTTGTTTGAACATTTTGTGAGTTTGTAAAATTCAGAATAGCCATGTGTATTCAAGTTATTGACAATCAAAACAAAATACTTATTCCTCAGCGCGAACCATTCCCAGTTATCTTTATATACAAATCGGTCTTTTATATTTTTAGTGATATTGTTAAATTTATTACTTTGCACATAGGCATTGAAATGCCTGAGGTCATCGGTTTGATTCTTTTTCTCAGTAATTCTTATTCCCGATTTCAGACTCAGAGTCTGATTGACTGCATCAGGGTAATTTATGCTTAATGTGAATCCCTGTTTCTCATTAAATCGATAAACCTTAACGAGTTTTTTGTTTTTGACTTCTCTGAAGAACACCAGAGAATCATCGTATAATTCATAATTGAAGTCAAAAATGGAATCAGCGATCTTTGTCAGAAAAAGTATTCCTGATTCCGGTACAATATCAACATTATATTTTTTGATATAGAAACTCTTTACGCCCGCACCAATTGTTGAAAAAACAGCGCGAAAATATTCGCGTTCAATGATTATTGTATCACCTGACACCTGGACATTTTCCGAAACATTTTTCTGTACTTTTGTAGTATCTGTTATCTCGGTTCGTTGTTCAACAACCGCTTTTCTCGCCGGTGGTTTTGCCAGAAAACTCCAGATCAACAGAATTACAATGATCAGCAAAAAAGCAACAAGGGTACGCTTCTGGTCATTTTCCATTGTCGCCTATCCTTTTTGCACAGACCGGGTCATAGCCGCCAGGGGAAAATGGATTACACCGCATAATACGGCTAATACCCATTAATCCACCTTTGAGGATTCCAAAACGTTTCAGGGCTTCAATTGAATACTCGGAGCAAGTCGGAGTGAATCTGCAGGCATTCGGAAGAACAAGTCCAAATGTATGCTGGTAAACCCTTATTACAAAAATCAGAAAATGCAGAATTGATTGCTTGACGCTGAAAAACAGATTAGCCATTTGAGCGCTCCTTTCTGAATGATGCAAAACCATTAAGCACATTTTCCGCATCAAGCAAATTATGTGCGTAAAAAATCACCTTCAACCCTTCAAATATTTCCTTATTCATTCTATATGCCTCCCTTAAAATTCTTTTTACCCGGTTCCGTTTTACCGCACTTCTGATCTTCCCGGAGGCAAAAAAACCAACCTTAGGTTCGCTGTCGGGTTTGTAGATTATAACAAACTCATTGCAAGAAAATCTTGTTCCCTTTGCTAATAAATCTATTATCTCCTTTTTATTACGGATTATCCTTCTTTTATCAAGTCCAGAATGACCTTTTTTTTCAAGCAATTTTACCTTTAAACAACCAAACGTTTCCTGCCTTTTTTTCTTCGCCGGCTTAGAACCTTTCTTCCGTCTTTGGTCTTCATTCTTGCCCTGAAACCATGGGTTTTTTTTCTCTTTCTATTGCTTGGTTGATAAGTTCTCTTCATAATCAATTATACGCAAAAATAATAAAAAGTCAACCCTGCAATTTCTGTGATTCTGTGAGACCACCAATTATTTCAAACGACATAATAACAAGCCGTTGTATTCCTTAATTGATGGTCTAACATTATACGGTTACGAAATGCGTTATGTTGGGCAATTTCGGTTTTCGTTAAAATTCTATTGAATCAGGTTGAGATGACAATATGAAAAATTTTGTAAAATTATGGCGGCAAAACATGTCTTGAGTAAAAAGGCAGGGCACTACTCCTCAAGATGCGCTTTGATTCTCGGTATTGTCAAATTCCAATTTCTAATTATAATATAGTAGAGCTAAGGAGGCTTTATGCTTACGAGAAGTGAAAAATGTTTTTTAATAAGCGTGATTTTAATGCCGGTTCTTTTAGCAGCAATACCAGAAGTCCAGATCCGGCAGAACGATGTTCCATTTGTCATTGGAACAAGTGCAAGATACGAACAGAACGCTGATCTGTTTGAATGGACTCCATTTGATTCTATGCGCACCTGGTGGGATTTGACCGTATATCCAGGTGGTGGATATGCCCGTGTCAAGTTGCTTAATCCATCGCAGGGTATCCCCCCTGCCCCGGACACATTTCCTAATGCCCAGGTCATTGAACTGGATACACTTGGTGATAATAGTGCAGTATGGTCATATCTCTCTGAAAACCAGATATACCTGTATGTTCAGGGCATAGATTTTGAAACTGGAGGAATCAGATTTATTGGAAACTATCAGCCGGATTATAAATGCTACTTCTATCCTATTTATGATGGCGGTGGCTGGAATACTGCCTGGACCTGGACATATTATATTGATGGCTGGCTACCCTATACTGCCAATGAGACCCATCAAAAAGTTGTTGTAGCGAAAGGCAAAGTCAGGGTTCCATTCAGCGGTAATCATTTCTGGCCCTGTCTCGTGATAAGGGATTATATGGAGTTTACAGATAATTTTGGAACCGTGGATACACGCTGGATTTATGAGTGGGTAGTACCTGGCAGATTTGGCGGTGCTAATGGAGTTGCTGCTGCACAGAGCACAAACGGTGCAAGTCAGAATTTTATGATTGTAGATAATTTTCTGAAATTAAGTGAACTCTATGTACCAGGCTGGGATGTTCATGGGCCGGAATTTGCCAATACTACAATCTGGCAAGATACGAGTTTTGCAGGTCCGTTTATTGTCCAGTCAACTATTACTGATTCAACAGGAATCGGCACTGACTCACTTTTTTATAAGATCAATGGTGGAGACTTTATAGGTGTTGGTCATGACAGTATTGCTGGAAATGTTTATTACTTTCATATTCCTGAAGTTGCACAGAGTTGCACACTTGGTTATTTTATATGGGCTGAGGATTCTTTTTGCGTAGCAAATGGTGTTGACTTATGGCACACAGACCCGATATGCGCACCTGAAAGCACTTATTATAAATTTGTGGCATCAACAGGAGTTGAAGAATCAAGAAGTCAGCAACTTACAAACAAGACAAATTTCAGAGTTTATCCTACTTTATCCGGAACAGAATTTACGATTTCTTTTGCTATTCCTGAAGATTTTCAATTGAAGATATATAATGCCTCAGGAAGACTCGTAAAGGATTTTGTTCAATTCAAAAATGCGCACCTGAATATCGGCAGGGTTAAATGGCAGGGTGATGACAATTCTGGATGCAAACTTCCTGCCGGAGTATATTTTGTACAAATCAAAACAAAAAACTGGCAAAAGACCCAGAATATCGTATTGATGGAGAGATGAAGAAATAGAAGCAGTAGGTAGTAATTGGTGGGTAGTAGTTATCCGATGAATCTTTTCTCTTGACTTTTTTTCAAAAATGTGGATAATATTGTACTTATGAATAGGACTGATGCCCTGAACTTAATATCTGGAAAACTAAAGAATAAGAACTTAGTAAAGCACTGCCTGGCTGCTGAAGCCTGTTTGCGAGAACTTGCCCATCATTTTGGGGAGGACGAGGAAACCTGGGGTTTGGCTGGACTATTGCATGATATTGACTACGAAGAAACACTCAATGACCCTGCGCACCACGGCATTATCGGGGGCGAATTGCTTGAAAAACAGGGAATAGCACCAGAGATTGTCTATGCGATTAAAGTGCATGCTGGGCACTTTACGCCGAAATCACGACTGGATTGGGCGTTGTTCGCAACTGACCCCTTGACCGGATTGATTGTCGCATCCGCACTGATGCATCCAGACAAAAAACTCTCATCCCTTGATACAGATTTTGTCCTCAGAAGATTTAAGGAAAAAAGGTTTGCTGCAGGCGCAAATCGGGAGCAGATTCTTGCCTGTAAAAACCTCGGACTGGAACTTGAAAAATTCATTGAACTCTGCCTCAAGGGCATGACAGGCATTAGTAATGACCTGGGTCTATGAGTCGTAAGTTAACTACCTTTGAAGATTTGATACTCAGTCTAAAAAAATACTGGCAGGAAAAAGGCTGTCTTATTTTTGAACCTTATAATTCTGAAGTAGGTGCAGGAACATTTAATCCTGCAACATTTTTGAAAATTCTTGATAAAAAACCCTGGAATGTTGCATATGTTGAAATCTGCAGAAGGCCAAGGGATGGTAGATATGCGGAAAATCCAAACCGCGTCCAGCAATACTATCAATTCCAGGTGATTATGAAGCCAACTCCTGATAATATCCAGCAGATATATCTTGAATCACTTGAAGCACTTGGATTTAAATTAAAAGAACACGAAGTGAGATTTGTTGAGGATGACTGGGAAAGCCCGACATTGGGTGCCTGGGGAATTGGCTGGGAAGTCTGGCTTGACGGTCTTGAAATAACCCAATTCACATATTTCCAGCAGGCAGGTGGTGTTGACCTGGATATCATACCGGTTGAAATCACCTATGGGCTGGAAAGAATCTGTATGAATATTCAGGAAGTTTCATCCATATTTGATATTAAATGGAACGAAAAACTGACCTGGGGTGATATATATAAAGAAAATGAAAAGGAATTTTCCCGATACAATTTTGAAGAGTCAGATCCGAAAAGGCTCCTGTTGCTGTTCAATGAATTTGAAAGCGAAGCAAAGAGTCTTTTTGACAAGGGACTTGTGTATCCTGGATATGATTATTCAGTAAAATGCTCACATATTTTTAATCTGATTGAGGCAAGAGGTTCAATAAGTGTTTCTGAACGGGCAAAAATGATTGCCCGGGTCAGGGCACTCACATCTGAAGCAGCAAGACTGTTTTTAAAGAAACAGGAGAAGAATGATTGATTTTTTGTTAGAAATAGGATTTGAAGAGTTTCCGCCTGGTTTTCTTGTGAAGGCTGCAACCGATTTGACTGAAATGGTTGAAGCACTGTTTAGAAGAGAACGGATATTTTATAGAACCATAAGAAAGATATATACGAGCCGAAGAATTGGCGTATTGGTCTTGGGGGTCGCTCGTAAACAAAAAGCTCAGGCAGTAGAAGTCCAGGGTCCGCCAAAGAAATTTGCTTATGATGAAAATGGGAAACCAACCAAGATGCTTGAAGGATTCTTAAATGCCCATAATTTGAAATTGAGTGAGGTAAAAACTGTCAAAACCCAGAAAGGTGAGTATATCAGTGCTGTAAAACAGGTCCCTGCCAAGGACACCGAAGACATTCTTTATTATGAAATTCCCAAGATAATTGCCAGTCTGGAATTTCCCAAAACAATGATCTGGAATGAAGAAAAGATAAGATTTCCAAGACCAATTAGATGGATTGTGGGATTGCTTGATAGAAAACCCTTGAGATTCAAATATGCCGGGCTTGAGGCAGAAAGATATAGTATGCCCAATTTCCATTTTTCTTTTGAGCCAATTCGCATGGAAAAACCAAGGGAATATATGAACCATTTAAGACATGGTGGAGTGGTGGTTGATCCTAATGAACGTAGAAAGATAATAAAAAACCGTATCAATGAAGCAGCAAGAGAACTCAAGGGTGAACCTGTATATGATGATAATATGCTTGAAGAAATAAACTCCACAATAGAATATCCTGATGTTGCAAGTGCAGAATTTGATTCAGAATTTTTGAAACTCCCCGAAGAGATATTAAAGACTACATTAAAGTCGCTGGGTAATCTTGTCTGGGTTAAAGGAACAAACAGATTTATCGGTGTTTTCAATGGTAGAAGAAAGGCTGCAGAAAATGTGGCCGCTGGGTATGCACGGGTTTTGAAAGCCCGGTTACAGGATGCGCTGTTTTATTATCAGAACGATTTGAAAATGGGCATTGCAAAAATGCAGGAAGCGACTAAAGATATGGTCTGGTTAGAAGGGCTGGGCACAGTCTATGATAAGTCAATGCGACTGGTCAAATCTATGAAAAATTTTGAAGGCGTGAAAGACATAGATATTGAAATTTTGAAAAGGTCAGCTGCGCTGTGCAAGGCAGATTTGCTTTCCAATATGATAAGGGAAAAGGAATTCACCTCGCTGCAGGGCATAATGGGATATTATTATGCAAAATCAGCAGGTGAAGATGAAAGAGTAGCAATCGCAATAAAAGAACACTATCTTCCAGGGTTCAGCGGAGACAGCCAACCACAAACCAGAGAAGGTGCAGTGCTTTCAATGGTTGATAAGATAGATAACATACTCGGTGCATTTATTTCCGGACAAAAACCAAGCGGTTCATATGATCCTTTTGGCGTAAGAAGAAATGCCTATGCCCTCTTCAATATTGCAGATGCCCAGAATTTTGATATTGCACTGTTACCCATCATCCAGAATCATATTAAACTTTACAAGAGCAATATAAGTGAAAATCCGATCAAAGATTTTCTCAAAGAAAGATTTGCCCGATATCTTGTTGACTCTGGATACCGATACGATGAAGTCAATGCAGTTACCCATAATACGGATTTCAATATTTATGATGCAAAACTCCGGTGCGAAGCATTAAAAGCTTTCAGAGACAAACAGGAATTCTTGCAGTTGGTTATTGGTCAGGAAAGAGTGCGTAATATTCTGAGAAATATTGAAAACCACAATTCAATTGATATCTCCCTGTTCAGGGAGCCTGCAGAAAAGAATCTTTATCAGAGAGGTAAAGAGACCGAAGAAAGAATGGAACCTTTGTTTCCGGAGAAGAAATATACGGAAATAATGAAACTCTTGTTAGGACTACGCAAAGACATTGATAAATTTTTTGATGAAGTTCTGGTAATGTGTGATGACAAAAAACTACAGAAAAATCGTCTTTCACTTGTTAATTATATTCATCAGTTGTTTTTGAAATTTGCCAATTTGTCAAAAATTGTTATAGAAGGTGAAAAAGAAACAGACAATGAAAAACAATAACTATAATAAAGCATACGGTGTCAGGGGGTCCAATTAAACAGATTTTCAATGCCCAGATTGATAAATCCTATGCAAGCAAGGAACTTCAGATTGCCGGTTGGGTATTCAAGATTAGAAATCTGGGTGGCCTTGTCTTTATTGACCTCAAAGACCGCACCGGAATACTACAGCTTGTATTAGACCCAAAAAAGATTCCTGAGGCAAACAAATTAAATCTTCAGGATTGCATAATGGTGAATGGATTTGTTCGTGAACGACCTGAAAATCAAAAAAACAAAGATGTTCCAGCAGGTGAGATTGAACTTGATGTCAGACAGTTAACTGTGCTTGCCCGGTCAAAGACACCACCATTTGTTGTTGAAGAAGAACTCAAGGCAAGTGAAGAATTGCGTTTGAAATATCGCTATCTTGATCTAAGACGACTCTCAATGCAAAAAATAATTATTTTCAGACATTACATAGTAACTGCAATCCGTGAATATCTCAACACCAACGGTTTTATTGAAATTGAAACACCAATTCTTACCAGGAGTATGCCTGAGGGTGCAAGGGATTATCTTGTTCCTTCACGATTGTATCCTGGCAAGTTTTATGCACTTGCGCAATCTCCTCAGATGTACAAGCAACTTCTTATGGTTGCAGGATTTGAAAGATACTATCAGATCGCAAGATGTATGCGGGACGAAGACCCAAGACATGATAGACAGCCAGAATTCACACAGTTAGACCTTGAGATGTCATTTGTAAATGAAGAAGACATTTATCAATTGATTGAAGGAATGTTTAAGTATATTTTCAAAAAAGTGCTCAACAAGGAACTAAAAATACCTTTTCCAAGATTTACATTTGAACAGGTAATGAACAAATATGGCACAGACAAGCCGGATATGAGTTTTGGTTTGGAAATTATTGACTTAAAGCAAAATTTTAGCAAATTGCAGTTTCCCCCGTTTTTTGATAAAGAAAAGATAAGCGGAATAATAGTCCCAAATGGGAAGGCAATTTCACGAAAATTGCTTGATGAGTATAATGAAGACGCAAAAAATGCAGGATTAGGCGGAATATACTGGGTAAGGAAAGAGGCAAACCTGAGCGGAAGCATTGCTAAATATCTCAATGAAGAGATCACAAACCAGATTGGACTCAAAGATGGTGCCCTATTGATAACAGCTGCAGGAGACAGAAAAATACTCTCTTTTCTTGGTTCATTGAGGAACCGCATTGCTGATGAGCTCAATTTGCGAGGCACGAATTTCCATTTTCTATGGGTCTATGATTTTCCCCTGTTTGAAATAGATGAAAAAACAGGCAGATTTAGTCCCTGCCATCACCCATTTACCCAGCCAAAACCAGAAGATCTGGAATATCTTGATTCAGACCCGCTAAAAGTAAGGGGCAGACAGTATGACCTTGTGCTGAATGGCAATGAACTTGCCTCAGGCAGTATCAGAAATAATAACCGACAACTGCAGGAAAAGATATTTGAAATATTAGGGGTGGATAAGGAGACTGCAGGAAAAAAATTTGGACTTTTACTTGAGGCACTTGATTATGGTGCACCACCCCATGGTGGTATTGCTCCGGGCATTGAAAGAATAGTAATGCTCCTTACCGGTGTAAAATCAATCAGGGACGTCATAGCATTTCCCAAGACAACCCAGGCACAGGGCTTACTTGAAAATATTCCTGATGTTGTTGAGCCAGAGCAATTGAAAGAACTACATCTAAGAATTGAAGAGTAAATAAGACGATTTGATTTGAAATGCCTGATATCCAGAAAACCAGAGGCATTATCCTGCGTACATTTCCATTCAAAGAATCAAGCCTTTTCTGCTCGGTTTTGAGTAAAGACTTTGGCAAATTGAATCTCCTTGCCAAAGGTGCACGCAGACCCAGAAGCAAACTGTGTGGCACCCTTGAGCCTTTTAATCATTCTGAAATAATCTTTTATAGAAGAGAATTCAAGGATGTCTATACCCTTTCTGATGCACTGATTATTGATGATTTTTCGGATATCAGGCAATCTACTGTTAAGGTCACTGCCTGTGAGACAATCTGTGAGTTTATTGACAGAATTCAGGTATTTGAAGAACCAAATCCAGCACTTTACAATCTAACCTTATCATTTTTCCAGAAGATCTCTAAGATAAATGATGAAATCACAAGATTATGGACACTGATAATGCTTTTTAGAACGCTGAAGTTTGCAGGGCTTGACCCTCATACACTGGATTGTGTACGTTGTCATAAACCGGTCTATGACAATCCAGTATTCAATTTCAGCATTTCAGCAGGCGGGCTTGTGTGCGATACACATTTTGATGAATCAGTGATCAAACTGGGAAAAGAGGCAATTGAGGCTATTAAGAATGCAAAAAAGAACCTATATCCCTTTGACATCACTCCTGAAGTGTGTCCATTATTAAAAAAAGTATTTGAATCTTATGTGTTTTACCACCTCAATGGCATGGCTTTGAATGCGCTAAAATTCCTCTAAAAACATAAAATCCCCTCCGGCCGCGGCCCGAGGGCCACGACCGGGAGGGGAAAGATGATCTATTTATTAGACACCCTAAATAGTTTAATGGTTTATTATATTCAAAAAATGGCAAAAGTCAATACTTAAGTACACCTCACATTTCAACCACAAGTTTTCTCGGGTAATTCGTAAGATTGACCACCCTTGCTTTCTGATCAAGATAGATAACATCCTCAAGCCTTATTCCATACGCTTTTTCCGGATAATATAAACCGGGCTCAATTGTGAAGACCATACCTTTTTCCAGACGATCCAGATTTGTTTTCAGCAATCCAAACCCCGGGTTTTCATGGACATTTAGACCCAGACCATGTCCTAAAGAATGACAATATCCTTTCTGAACACCAGGATAACTAAGAAATGTTGGATGTCCATTTTTTTCAAAATACTGGCAAACTGCCTTTTCAACATCCCTTGTCCTTCTACCAATGCGCAGATTATCAAAGGCAATATTCTGGGCCTGCTTTACCTGTTCATATTCTCTTTTGATATTGTCAGGTGCAAAACCAAAACAGACTGTCCTTGTAAAATCAAAATAGTAACCACCACCAATTTCCTGGGGGAATATATCAAAAACAACCGTTTTACCTGTTTTTACCGGCTCGGCATCTTTACCAGAATTATGAGGAACACCTGCGTCCCTTGCCTGAGAAATAATCAAACCACTTGAGTTGACAAACCCATCTTTGAATAATTCATCAGAAATATGTCTTTTTAAATCTCTAATCAATAGTTTGCGATTCTTCTCTTTGTAAATAAACCCATCCTTAACTTTCATCTTCCGTACCCAATCAATGGTCTTGTCAAACGCTCTGATCACTCCATTTCTAACTTTTTTTATTCTCTTTATCTCCTGTTCATCCTTTGTCATTCGTAATTCTGTAATAAGGCTTCTTTCTGGTTCATAAAGGATTTCTATCTTGTTATTGATCCTTTTTAATTGCTTGAGAAGATTATAACCATATGCAAAAGATGCATTGCCATAGAATGCGATCCTGCCTTTTATCTTGAAATTCCTCAGGACTGCATCAAGCAAGATTGCATTCGCCTTTATACGATCTCTGTATTTACTATAGATTTCATTGATTCCGAATTTCTCCCATCCAATCCTCTTCAACTTAGTCTTCATTGCCTCTTCGCGTTCAATTGCCGAATGAATTATACGCGCAGGCTGTTTATATTTTTTGACATAACAGGCAGTTATATTAACACCATTTAAGAGATAATACATAATTGAATCATTATGTACACTGCCCATTGCGACGATTGCATTCGCACCATTTTTCTTCATATAAAAATCAATTTCTTTCTTCATTCATTTTCTCCTTTTTTACTCCTTAAACCTCGTGACAAACTGTTCAAACAAATCTATTTTATATAAAAACTTGCGATCCTGAAGAAATTTTCAAGAATTATAACACCTGCCGGATGTTTGTCGTCAAATCTTTCAGGATGAAATTGCACCCCATAGATCGGCAGAATCCTGTGTTTTATCGCCTCAATCGGACAATTTGGAGATTCGGCAAGTTTTATGAATTCATAAGGTACATTGACCACCATTTCTTCGTGTGATTCCATTACGAGAAATTTTTCAGCCAATCCATCAAAAAGATCATCATGATTTACCTTTTTAACCATATAATAGCCTTCTATCCTGTTTCCCATTGAAACAACATCTTCATAGAATGCCATTGAAATCAACTGATGTCCGAAACAAATGCCCAATATTGGTTTTTCGCAGTGTTTTATCAATTCAGCAAGATTGGAATAAAGTTCAAATGTACCAATCTCCGCAAGTTTCCTTTGTGAACCGGATATGATAATAGCATTATATAGTCTCACATCTTCCTGAACCCCGATAGTTGAAGAGTCTTTTATTTCAACAATATCTGTAGTAACATCACTGATTACTTTGTAAAGATGTTCTATCTGGGGTGAATTTGGTAGATAACAATCAATGATTAATGTTCTCATTTATCACCTCAAACAGTTCTTCAACGAGTTTTTTTTCTGCTACTCTTTTTATTTCTCTGCCCCGGGCAAAAATCGCACCAACTCTCTTGCCACAGGCAATGCCAAAATCTGCCTCCTTTGCCTCACCAGGTCCATTCACCACACAACCCATTACTGCTATGGTCAGAGGATATTTCTTATGGTCCAATCGTTTTTCTACAAGACGCGCAATCTTCAACAAATTGACTTCACATCTTCCACAGGTTGGACAGACAATCAATTTTGGGCCATATTCTCTCAAATGCAGAGACTTCAAAATCTCATAGCCTGCCACAACTTCTTTTTCTGGTTCACCAGCAAGTGATACACGAATGGTATCTCCAATACCCTGATGCAGAAGAATACCAATTCCAATTGCACTTCTGATCCCACCAGAAAAAACAAGTCCTGATTCTGTTATTCCAAGATGTAGAGGGTAATCAAATTTCTTATGAATCGCCTCATATACCTCAATTGTTTCACAGACATCAGGAGATTTTGCTGAAATAACAATATCCGAAAAGTTGTTTTTATAAAAGATCTCAAGACTGGAATTAAGGGTTTCAATTACTGCGTCTGAAGTGGGGTGTTTGTATTTTGACAGTATTTTTTTGGGCAGAGAACCGGTATTTATGCCAATACGAATCGGGATTTTATAATCTGATGCCTTTTTGATTATTTCACTCACCTTCCATTCATCACCTATGTTGCCAGGATTGATGCGGAGTTTATCTACTCCTGCATCTATTGCCATTAGTGCAAGTCGGTAATCAAAGTGAATATCAGCAACCATTGGAATAGCAATCTGTTTTTTTATTTCCTTTAATGCATTTGCATCACTCTTGTTAACTACTGCAAGGCGCACCAGTTCGCAACCCTTTTTCTCCATTCTTTTGATTTGATTAACGGACCTTTTGATATCTGAAGTCCTGGTCTTGGTCATTGATTGGACAACAATTGGATTCTTGCCTCCAATCTTTATGTTACCGATTCTAACAACCCTTTTTATCTTTCTCATTCTTTCTCTCTTTTTATACGCGCACCGAGTTGTCTCAATTTTCTCTCAAATTGTTCATATCCCCTATCAAGGTGATATATACGACGAACATAAGTCTTCCCCTTGGCTGCCAAGCCAGCAAGAACCAGACATGCCGAAGCCCTTAAATCCGAAGCCATTACATAAGTCCCGGTCAATTCCTTGACACCTTTGATCACTGCAGTGTCACCCTCAAGGGTAATATTCGCGCCCATTCTACTCAATTCCACTGCCTGCATAAACCTATTTTCAAAAATTGTCTCCTTTATCGTACTTGTCCCTTTGCACATGGATAGCAATGCCATAAATTGTGCCTGCATATCTGTGGGAAAACCCGGATATGGAGCAACAAAGATATCTGTTGGCAGAATCCGCTTTCTCCCTTTTACTACAATCTCATTATTCCTTAATTGAACATCTGCGCCAACTTCTTTAATCTTATCAATCACTGCAGTAAGGTGTTCAGGCTGACAATTCCTGATTGTAACATTCCCTGCAGTAATTGCTGATGCTACGACAAATGTCCCGGTCTCAATTCGGTCGGGAATGATTCTGTAATGCCCTTCAAACGGGCACCAGTTGCCCCTTATTGTTATCTGATTTGTTCCTGCACCCTTAATATTGACACCCAATTTCTTCAAAAAATTCGCTACATCCACAACTTCGGGTTCACAGGCAGCAGAATTTATAATGGTTGTGCCCTGTCCACCAGTAGCTGCAAGCATCACATTGATTGTTGCACCGACCGAAGTTCCTTTTGCACCCTGAAGATTGACTTCATTACCTTTCAGTTTCTTACAATTGGCGTGTATATAACCGTGGTCAATTGTAATGTTGCAATTAAGTGCCTTTAATCCCTTGATATGCAGATCAACAGGTCTTGGACCTATCGCACAACCACCAGGCAAAGAAACCTTTGCCTTCTTTTCACGAGCAATGAGCGCGCCAAGTGCATAATAGGAGGCCCTCATTTTCCTGACAATATTATATGGTGCTACAATATTTCTAATCTTCGGAGTATAAATCTCAAGGATATTTTTCTTAAAACTAACAGATGAACCAAGATGCCTGATAAGTTCAATCATTGTATGGACATCTACTACATCCGGAACATTCTCAATGATTACTCGTTTGTCAGTAAGTATTGATGCAGCGATGATCGGTAATGCTGAATTCTTTGCACCTGAAATTTCAACAACGCCAGAAAGTCTTTTACCACCCTCTATAACAAATCTATCCATAAATGGATTATAGTTATTTTTTAAAAAATGTCAATAATTGTTGACTTGACATCACTCTATTTTTAAATATACTAAACATATCTAAGGCGGCATAGCCAAGTAGCAAGGCGGCGGTCTGCAAAACCGCTATTCGCCGGTGCAAATCCGGCTGCCGCCTTTTATATTTAAATTTCAATTCAAAATTTTAATGGATAAGTTCATTCGGCAGGATTGATTATCAAAAAGTGTATCCCGCCCCGAATATCGTTAAGGGTCATACGGTTTCGCAGCCCATATCGTTTTACAGTTTCGTTAATCGTAGTTTTTTGTTTTATCCGTTTCACGTTACACGTTTCACCTTTCACAATAATTAAGGAGTAGGGATTTTAATCTCATGCCCAATAACCATACCTGTAGGAGCGATTTTCCAATCGCGACAAAAATCAAGTGTCCGCGTTCACCCAGCAATTTTATGATTATACTACTTCAAAAAATCATCAGATTAAAAACTTATATTTACTCTCTTGTAATGCCGAGCACTTGAAGGTTGCATAGCGCTATTGACTATGTATCGCCAGCCAAGATATCATATCTTCGCTGAACCATGAGAGATTTATTTAGCAGAAAGATGAATTACCTTAAACATTCCTATTTTTTTACCATTTGAATAAACACTCAGGAAATAAATCCCACTTTTAAGTAAAGATATTCCTCTTCCCGTCAATTCAATTGTGGGGGCCGGATTATTGTATTTCTCATAAACCTTATTACCAACAGCATCATAGAGAACTATCTGTAATGGACTTCTCAAGGTTGTTGTTAATTTTAGTGTAAGTTTATCCCTAAATAATGTTGGTGAAAGGGATAAAAGAACTCCTTTTTCTTCTCGTTTTACTTCTGTAACTACAACCTCTGAACCAAGTTTTACGAGATAGAGATTGGGTTGCCCTGGGGTTCCTGACCCAAAAGAACGGGTAGTTCCAGCAATAATCCACCCATCATCCAAGGTATGCTGAGCTGAATAAGATATTTCGTCCTCAATTCCACCAATTGTTTTATACCATAAAGTATTGCCAGAATTATCCGTTTTAATGAGATATATATCAAATGCACCCTGCCCCAAGGAGTTACTTGCACCAGAAACAAGAAAACCATCATTAGCAAGTGCTACTGAATATCCATAATCATCATTTGCTCCACCAAATGTCTTTTCCCAAATTCTTACGCCTGCCGAATCGGTTTTAATCAAGTAAATATCATAACCACCAGCACCCAATGATGATGTGCAACCGCAAATTATATACCCATTGTCTGGAGTCTGTCTAACTGAAAATCCATAATCTTCACCATTGTTCCCAAAAATCTTTGTCCACAATGTATCACCATTGAAATCACACTTCACCAGATAGATATCACCGCTACCACTTGAGTAGTTCCTGCCAATGATTATATAACCTCCATCATTGGTCTGCCGTACCTCCTCGGCCCAGCACGCGCCCTGACCACCATAGGTCTTCTCCCATATTATTTCTCCCTGTGCATCTGTTTTTAACAAATATACTTTGAAGGCACCAAATCCTAAAGAATCAGTAAGTCCAGCAATTATGAAACCACCATCGGGAAGTTCCTGGATTGATCGGGCACCATCCTGAAAACTCCTGCCAAAAGTCTTTTCCCATAATAGATTTCCAGCAGAATCAAACTTTATCAGATAGACATCAAAAGACCCTGCCCCGTAAGAACTGGTCTCCCCAGCTATGACATAACCCTTATCTGAAGTCTGCGCAACTGACCGTCCAATATCATGACCACCTCCACCAATTGTCCTTATCCACTGGAGTATACCTTCGTCATCCGTCTTTATCAAATAAACATCTCTATCAAAAGGCGTGAGGGATGTCCAGCCGGTAACAATAAATCCACTGTCTATAGTTGGCTGCACCTGATATGCACCATCACTATATTCTCCTCCATATGTTCGTGTCCACATGGTATCAGGAGGAAACTGCGTGTATGCGAACAATACTACAAAATTTATTAATAATTCAATCATTATAACCCCTTTTTAGTTATTTTATTTTTATAATCTTTATTGTATTTTGTAGCACTGTACTCAATCTAACAAAATAAATGCCCGAACCGAGGTTTGAGATATCTGTCTCGTTAATTATTATCTCTGAACCCTGGATAGAATAATTTTTTTCAAATACGCACTGCCCACAGATATTATAAAGATTAACCTTCACCGGAGAAGAGACTGATTTTCCAAGTCTTATCCTGATATTCTTTCTGAAGATAGTAGAAATTGAGAGAGGGGTTCTTCTTAAAATCTTTTCTTTATTCTCTTTGATATAAGATAAGGGACCATAAATTTGCAATCCATCATCAAGGTCAGCGAGATAGTAGACTGAAGAAGACTCGTTCACAAAGATCCCCACTGCACAAGCCGATGTCCCATAATACCCGATTTCATATGGATTCAATGGGTTGGTAATATCTATCAGCCTGAGTCCAAAATACCCATCCGCAACATAGGCGATGCGATTGGAAATTGCGACACCATAGGTGAAACCGGTGGTCGGATAGGAACCAACCTCGTGAGGATTTGTTGGATCAGAAACATCAACTATCCTGAAACCAGGGGCAAAATCCATTACTCCAACATAGGCATGATCTCCTGAAACCGCCACATCATTCGTCCAACCCATTATAGGACAGTTGCTAATCTCAAGTGGGGAACCGGGATTTGAAATATCTATTATCGTCAATCCAGCAGACCCATCTGCAATATAGGCAAGAGTATCTAAAACAAATACAGCCCCTGCACAGGAGTGGGTTGGACAATTTCCAATCTCATAAGGATTATGGGGGTCTGAAATATTGATTATCCTCAAGCCACCTCCATTTCCATCTGCAAGGTAGGCAAAGGTATCTTTTACAAAGACCCCTGTAGTCCAATTTGGTGTATCATAGTAACCAACTTCAATTGGATTATAGGGATCTGTAATGTCAATTATTCTGAGACCCGAGGCATTGTCCGCAATATAAGCAAATCCATTTGCAACAAAGACATCAAGCGCATAATTTGGGGTATTACAAGAACCAACTTCAAAAGGATTAAATGGGTCTGAAACATCAATTATTTTTAACCCGGAATTACCTGTTGCCAAATATGCAAAATTGTTCGCAACATGAATCTGGGATGTAGGTGATGGGGTTAGAAAGTGCCCAAGTTCTTCGCCATATCGGTTAGGGCTTGAGATATCTATTATCCGCAATCCTGCTCTGGCAAAGGCAACCATTGCACAACTACGGGAATTAAAAATAGTTACTCCCTCTGCCATTCCCGGCACAGTATCAGGGGTAACATAATAACCAACTTCAACAGGATTGAATGGTGCTGAAATATCTACTATCCGTAATCCAGCAATTTCATCTGCAACGCAGGCAATGTTGTCAGCAACACTTACCCGAACTGCATAACCCGGTGTATCATAATAGCCGACTTCTATCGGATGATTAGGTTGGGAAACTTTGATTATTCGCAGCCCTGATGTGGATGCGGCGACATAAGCGTAAATACCCGCCACATAAACACCATACGCAGCACTTGCGGTCTGATATCGTCCGATTTCTACCGGGTTTTGAGGAATAGAGATATCTATAATCCTTAAACCCGAGTCCGCATCAGCCAGATAAGCAGTGCTGTCTGAAACGAAAACATCCAGTGCTCCATGTGTATCAAAATATCCAACTTCTATTGGTGAAAGTGGATTGGTAACATCAATTATTCGCAACCCATTCTTTCCAGAGGCAACAAATGCAAATTTGCCGCGCGCGGGGATATTTGCCACAGAAATTGCATAAACATTCCCGGATATAAAGCAGGAACTCAATTTTGTAGGATTTAGCGGGTCTTGAATATTCCATAGTTCAATGCCGGAAATAGTATCATCCGCACCTCCGCCACTACACGAAATTCTCTTATCATAACCTGCATACAGGATATTGGTTTCTGGTTCATAAAATACTCCCCGGACAATTCCCCGGGTATGAATCCTTTCTGAAGTCTTTGTTGGATTTGAGAGGTCTGAGACATCAAGAATATAAATCCCGCCTCCTGAACCAAGATATGTCAAATTCCTTGCAGAATCAATCGCAACTGCCCATGCATCTCCAAATGGCCAGTTGCCAAGGAACTTAACATTCAGTGAATCAAAGCCCTGAAAAGAAACCAGAGCAATAAATATTATGACCACATAACCTCCTATCCTTTCCTCTCCCCAAGATAACACGTTATCGGGGAGAGGGTTGATACGCTCTATCTTATTACTACAATCTTCCCCTGATGAGAAACACCATTTTCAGTCAGCACATAAAAATAGACTCCACCAGGAAGGCTATTAAATTTTATCTCTTTCTTTCCACAGAAGTTGGATTCAGTTAGGCTATAAACTCGGGCACCGGTGCAATCATAAAGGGCAAGGGCTATATCCATTGGATTTTCTGAGTGTAAAATCAGAATCGGATTGATTGTGCCCTTTAAATTCAAGACTAAATTCTTGCCCTTCAATTCGTTAATACCAACCTGGCCAATGGTAAAGTAATTGTTGCTACGGTCGGTTGCCATATTTCCAGCAAAATCATAGGCATCAATCCTGACATAACACTGATTTGATGGAGTATTGGGCACAGTCCAGGAGTAAACACCGTCATTCAATTCATTGTATGAGACACCTTGATAAGTACTGCCAGCATCAGTGGAGTAAAAGATATCTATCCCATCAACATTTAAATTATCACTGGCACTCCAGAGAATATTGTAGCTCTGACCACTCCACAGGACTTCACCCCCATTGGGCTGGATAACGGAGACAGAGGGTTTTAATGTATCAAGAGATCCTAATACATGAACTCCTCGTGTATCTCCGCAGTAAATATAGGAAGTGGCTCCTGCTTGAAGAATTTTGATTCCAAATACAACTTCATTGTTGGGTAAATTAAAATTAAATGAAGTCCAAGAAGCACCCTGATCGGTGCTCTGGAAGATTCCTGATTCCTTCGTTCCCGCGTATAATATATTCGGATTGCTCGGGTCAATTTCAAGGTCATATATATAATCAGGGACAGAGCCAGCAAGACTCCATGTTAATCCTTCATCTGTGCTCTTATATACATTCCTGGTCTCACAAAAATAAGCAATTGTTGGCGATGATGGAGAGAATTCAATATCCTGAAAATTATAGAAAGAGGGTGGTGCGTTGAACACTATTTGCCAGGTTGTGCCACCGTCTGAGGTACGAATCATCATAGCATTCACGTACTGACTAGCCTTCGCTGTCCCGGCAAGGGCGATATTACTATCAGCAGGATGGAGTGCAAGTGATACATAGGGTTTATCCGCGCCGTAGGGCGCATTTGTGCGCACAAATACACTTCCCTTATTCATTGATTTGTAAATACCTGAATCTATTGCAGCAGCCCAGACATGATTGTAATTGGCATGAGAAAAATGGACATCACACATTTTAGTAAGACCCGCTGGTGAATTCCAAGTAACTCCACCATCAGTAGTTCTAAGAACACCGGCCCTACTCCCAACAATTACGCAATTTGAATCAACAGGGTGGACATCAGAACAACTATAGATCGTTCCTGGATTGTACGGGAGATTACAATATTTCTCTAATAATGTAGTCCAGGTTTTGCCTCTGTTGGTGGTTTTAACTAATGCTGAATAATATGCACCATATGCAAGGGCATAAATCAGATTCGTATTAAAGGGTTTTGGGTATGCCCACAAGGCATGGAGCCGGAAATTCTTGTCATGCCAGGTGTTTCCAAGGTCAGTTGTAAGCCATAATTTATTACCCGATGAGATAATTACAGTGCTATCCTTTGCAGGATGTGGTAATATCCCCCACCCTGTTCCTGGGAAGGTCGCAATTCGTGTAAAATTTAGCCCCCGGTTAGTGCTTCTATATAAACCGCTCAAACCAACCGCCCAGACAATATTCGGATTTACCGGAGAGATCCTTACTTGAACAAACAACACATACGAAGCAGGAGGAGCAAGTACCTGTTGCCAGGTCGCGCCAAAATTTGAACTACGATAAACACCATAATGGTCTGTACCATTATCAGGAATACAATATATTATGTTGCCGTTCTGGGGGTCAACTGCCACTGACACAATATCTGAAATAGGAAGATTCGTTATCTGAGACCAGGTTTGTCCTCCATCTACTGACCGCCATATATAGCTACTCGGCCCACCCACATAGACAGTATCTGGACATTTCGGGTCATAAGCAAATTCATAACATCTAATGCTTGAGTTAACATTCGTCCAACTATTTCCTCCATCAGTGCTCCTAAATATCCCAATACCCGGCCATCTTGAACCAATTAAAAGAACATTGGGGTCTTTACGGGAGCAGTATATCGCTCTAAAGTCCGCCTCAATAGGTGCAATATTTACCCAAGTCAATCCGCCATCTGTAGTTTTATAGGCTGCACCGGTGTGTAAATCTCCTTGTGCTGCATAAATAATATCAGGATTGAGATAGTTGTAATCTATCTGTTGAATTCCTCCTTTAGACCAGTCAATCCCATTTTCACAGAGATACCATCTATTTCCACAATTTCGGGAATAGTATAACCCTTCAGAATGTTCTAATTGAAACCATTCTCCATTTGAGGCACATCCGATTATATTGTTGTAGTCAGGCGGTAACCAGAGCATATACCGCATTGCCCCGCCTTCTGGTCCCTGTAATGAGACCCATCCCTGCTGGCAAAATAGGATATTTACCAGCATTGAACCAATGATAAGTGCACGTCTCATAAATCCTCCCTTCAGATATAATTATATCAAAAAATATGAGAAAAATATAGGACCTATGTCGCTTAAAATTCATTAAATTTCATTGGGTTTTGGGCAGTTTTCAAGATAGAACTTGACTTTTGCTCTGAATTAGATAAAATTTTCAAACTATGCATACAAGATATGACCCACTCTTTAAGTATAAATGTATCCAGGAATATTTAAATGGCAAGACTTCTCTGCGCAAAATCGCCAGAGAAAAATCAATCCATTTCACCACCATCCAGCGGTGGCTGAATGAAATAAAAAATCCTTATGAAGATTTAAAAAAGAGATTTTACAAAGATATGGGGATTTCTCCAAAAATATTAAAGATATTAGTGAAAATAAAGGAAGAAAATCCTAATCTCACAGTGAAAGAAACAAAAGATGTGTTAAAAAAGGAAGGAATTTATCTGTCTTCAAAAAAGATATGGAATGCCTGGCGTGTCTGGGGTTATGCGGGATTTAACAAAAAATATATTTCAAATATGTATATTAAATCTGTTTATATTCCAAAATATTCAGAATGGGCAACAGAATTTCTAAAAGGACAGAAGCACATTCTATCCTCACGGAATATTCAATGCTTGCTTGCCAGCCTTCCGGTGCTTAGTGATGAGGATTTCTTGCTCCAGTTAGACCCCAAAATCCTTCCCCTTCACCATCGCCTTGCGCAGTTGTATTTGAACTTCGGAAAGAAACCGCTTGACGAACTCCTCTGCGATGCCAGATATTTAAAACTAAAATTTTTAAAAAAGAAATTGATCTACTCCTTTTTAAGGGCAAATTACGCTGAAATTTTTATTCTCCACTGGATGGGACGCTTTAATGAAGGATATCAGAAGGTTAAAAATACAGAAAGATTTTATTTGGGACTCCAGGACAAAGGCCTTTGCTTTGTATTTTTCTTGTGCAAAGCTTTATTTTGTGTATCACTTTTAAAATTTGAAGAAGCGAAAAATGCAATAAGTATATGCAAAGCCATTCTGAAAAATTTTACAAAGAAACCCCTTGCCCTACTGGCAGATATGGCAGCATTTGGGACCTCTTCTGGATTTATATTAGATGCTGAAAAATGGCTAAATATTATGCAAAAGTCAGAAGAACACACACAGCTCGGTAGTTTTTACATGGCAACCATGGCCAGTAAACTGGCAAATGGAGAATTTGCTGAGGCACTAAGAATGAACGAAAGGACGAGACATGTGTGGGGTTATGAGTCAAGGAAGTATCTGATAATGGCTCAAAAGGAACTGACAAGTGGCAACCCTGAAATGGCAATTGAGTATGCAAGCCAGGGTTTAAAATTGGCAAAGAGAGAAAATATTCTTAATTACCTATCCCGTTGTTTACTCATTATCTTTGGAGCAAAATATGCCTTGCGTCAGGAAGAAGAAGTCAAACTATCAATAAGCGATTATTTATCTCTATTTAAAAAACATAAAATGGCAATGCAGGTTTTAACTTTCAACAGTTTGATGGAAAAGAATTTCTATTCTTCTACGCCTTTCCTAACACCGCCACTCAGACTTCTTTTGCTCTTATGTAGGGCTTATCAGGAGAAAAAATATTATTTATTAAAAAGAGCAACAGAATTTGCTATAAAAAATAGAATATGGGGTAACTTCTTACTCTATTCCTTATTCTTTTCTGATTTGATAAATATTTATCTCAAAAAAGGAAAGAAATTAGAGTTTCCGCACCGATATTTTCCCCTTCCCATTTTTAATGAATCCATCCCCTATTATGAGATTTCTTTTTTAGGGCCATTAAAGGTATTAAAAAACAATATTCCTTTAAAATCGCTTGGACTGAGACCTAAAGAAGAAGCACTTTTCATTTATTTATGTCTGAAGGAAAAATGGAATTTGAGTATTGATGAAATAAACAGTAATTTCTGGCCAAATAAAAAGAATGCAAAACATTATCTTTATCAAACAATATCTAAAATCAGAAAGGCTTTAAATTTACCCAAATATGCGTTGATAATCAAGGGTGGTGATATTGAACTCAAATTCCGGTTTATCACTGATTGGGCAAAGTTTAATGAATTAACTGCCCAGGCAAGGGCATTGATTTTAGCAAACGAATATGAACTCGCGATGAAAAAGTTCACAGAGGCAATCAATCTATTTCGTGGTGAGCCATTTAAGAAGAACTTTGATGATTGGTCGGTGAATATGAGATTCAAGATTTTGACCGAGTTTGAGAATGAATCAATAAATTTCGCCAAGAGTTGTTTAGAACATCGCAATAAGCACGATGCAAAAAAGGTCTTAGAAAAGGTATTGAGGGTAATCCCGGATTCTGAAGAAGTAGAGACATTGTTGGGTAGTCTTATCGTCTGATAGTCTTATTGTCGTATTGTCTTATAGCCTGGTTTGATGGTTGGATAGTTGGATGGTTTTATGGTTGGATGGTTATTAATGGAGTAGACAATTTATTGCCGTTAAAAAATGGTTCGTCGTTATACGGTTTTGCAGCCCGTTTTGTTCTACAGTTTCGTTAATCGTAGTTTTTTGTTTTATCCGTTTCGCGTTACACGTTTCACCTTCCACGATAATTCTGTGGGAGCGGTTTCCTAACCGCGACAATAATCGTAACAACAACACCGACCTTCATCAGAACAGAACTCTTGCACTCTGGATGAAGTAAAATCCCCGATGAGGTATTTACTCTTTCCTATGTGTTGTTATTCTTGCCAAAAGAATGCTGATTTCAATCAATACTACCAAAGGAACAGATATCAAAAGGAGTGTAAACATATCTCCGGTTGGTGTGATTACCGCGGAAATAATTAAAATGGCAACAATAAATTCCGGTCTGTGTTTAGTCAGGGTTGAAGCCTGCACAACACCTATTTTTATTAAGAAGAAAACTATCAAAGGCAATTGAAAAAGAAATCCGCTGCCGAGGATACACCAGAAAATAAATTCAAGGACCTTGTTTATATTCATCAGTGGCTTGATATTCTCGGTACCAAAAGAAAAGAAAAATTTCAAACCAACCGGGATCAGTATGAAATATGCAAAACAACAACCAACCAAAAATAGCACTATCCCGGAAAACAAAAATGGCAATGAAACTCGCTGCTCTTTTTTTGTCAGGCCCGGCCCAATAAAAGCCCAGATTTGATATAAAATTATCGGAAAAGAAACAAAAATTCCTACAAAAATGGCGACCTTTATATTTACCAAAAATGCTTCAGTGGGTGAGAAAAAGTAAGCAGTACTGATATTGGTCCGTTTGATAATAAAATTCAAAATATGTTGGGCAAAGGCAAAGCAAATCACTGAGAAAATCAATACAAATGCGATTGAAACAAGTATTCTTTTTCTTAATTCTTCAAGATGGTCAACAAAAGAAGCCTGCTTTTCTTTCAGGAGCACCTCAATCCCTGAATCTCACTCCAAGGCGATAAATATTCTGATCTGAGATTGCAATAATGTATTCATCAATTACTGCTACATAATTGAATTTTATCCTTGGCAGATTGTATATGGGATTGTAAAGTTGCGTTTTGGGATCAAAATAGTTAATCCCAGAACCAGTTGCACAGTATAATATTTCGCCGTCTGAATCAATATCATAAATATTGAAATAAGGCAAAACAATAGGTAACTCACTATTCTCATTCAAAACTGAATCATAAGAAGGAGAATATTGTATCAACTGATTGTCGGTGGTCAAAAAATATAACGAATGAGCAACTTCACAAATATCTTTTACCCCCCGGGGAAAGACTTTGTACCATTTCCCACCTGCTCGGTCAAATCTATAAGTAGCAAATTCTCCACCTACAAATACCTGCTTTGCCGTTGGATACACCACATAGACTGGATACTGGTCTGGACCAAAATCAAGCGCTTCGTTCGTCTCCCGTAATATGCGGTACATACCGTCATTAGTACCAACATAAATGTCTGTTTCATCAAAATTAAGTGAAAGAATAACATTACGAAATTGTGTTACCGGTGTTGAAACCACACCAGAGATTTTTGTCAGTTGATTTCCATAGGATACCAGAATTTCGTTGTTGATATACAGAAGATCACCGGGTTCATTCATAAGTCTGAAATACTGCCATGATCTTGTCTGACCCTGACTCAAATTTGAAATTCCCAGTGAAGAGATGAAATAATAGACTTCGCCAATCTTCTTGATTTTCAGATTACGTGTGCTCAGAGGTCCATACACAACCCTTTCCCTTTCAAGGGAGATTTTGTTATATTTTAATATTCCATATTGATTTGTTCCGATATAAAGAAACATTCCTTCGTCATAAAAAGCAGTTATTTCATAATGGTGGAAAGGATCGTTGGTTTCATTCAGATTATCCTGATAAAAATATGGAGAAAGGAATTTATAATCTTCCAATGCCTTACGTTCAAATGCTTTATACCAGTATACATTGTCTGGAAATTTTGTGATTTGTTCAAACTTTCCCCTCATCCGGTCCAGGGAGTAATTACCCTTGGATAATATGTATATTTTGTCAGGTGTTATGCCAATTCCATTTACGACCCCGGTGAACTGATATTCACGAACACTGCCCAGGTTTATGTTATAGCGAAAGATAGCATCGGTACTGGAAATCCAGAGTTCATCATAGAACTGGTCATACGCAATAAGAAATATGTCCTGATTGAAATAAGTCGTTCTGATAAGTTCAAGATTGTTTTTATCAAATATCAAAACATAGTTATCACTTATTGCAAAAACTTTGTTTATGGATGTTGCAATAGATTTGATTGTGCCCAGGGAAGGTATTAACTCATAATGGTCTATGAAAATATTCTCAGGATATATCTCAACTGCCCGGACATTGAAATCAAAAATACTAAACAAAAGTATAATAAGAATTTTCTTATTCATCACATTTTATCTTTTTCATAATCCCTGTTGATGATATGGTTCAGTGTTTTTGGTATGTAGTCAATCAAATCGCCGGCAATAAGCGAATATTCATTGTGGTCTTTCACAAACAAATCTGCAGCCAGGCCATGGAGGAATACTCCACCAACTGCTGAAGACAACGGTGCCAGACCCTGGGCAAGCAAACCACCAATCATTCCCACGAGCACATCACCGGATCCAGCAGTTGCCAGTCCTGAGTTGCCTGTAGGATTGAGATATATTTTTTCATCAGGGCTCGCAATGATTGTAGGTGCACCTTTTAATACCATAATTCCGCCAAATTCCTTTGCGTATTTTAAGGCAACATCAATTCGGTCCTCATTGATCTTCTGAATGGGCAATTTTGTCAGTCTTGATAACTCACCAGGATGCGGTGTCAGAATAAAATCTGTTCTTATCTTCTTGAAAATCCCGGAATTCTGGCTGAGAATATTCAATGCATCCGCATCAATAACAAGCGGAACCCCTATTTTGGGCAATAAATTCAAAACGAATCTTGCAGTTTCAACCTGTGTGGTTATGCCTGGGCCAATTATTACTGCATCGCTCTTATCAAGCAAAGAAATGACTGTATCCATTGCCCTCATACTGATTGTCTGCTCCGGAGTTTGTTTTAGCGGAACTTTGACCACCTCCAAGAGTTTTGCCTCAAGGCTGTCCATAATGCCTTCTGGCGCAGCAAGCCTAACAAACCCAGCCCCGGTTCTCAAACAGGAAATTGATGCCATTGCTGCAGCACCAGAGAATCCTCTTGCACCAGCGATTATGAGAACTTGTCCAAATGTACCCTTATTACCTGCAGGATCGCGCCAGGGTAAAATACGATATATCTCATCAAATTCTACAATGCGTGGAAAACCTTTATCAATTAAATCATATGGCACACCAATATCAATCAGGTATATATCACCGCAAAATGCCCTGCCAGGGAATAAATAATTGCCCCTCTTTGGCAGGCACATAACTGCAGTGGCATCAGCAATCACACAATTTTTTTCAAATCTTCCAGTATCACCATTTATTCCTGATGGTATATCAACAGAAAGGACAAACGCATCAGTTTCATTTATAAGTTTTATTGCTTCTGAAAAAATGCCCTGTGGTTCTCCCTTGAATCCGGTTCCAAATATCGCATCAATGATACAATCAGGGTTGTTTTGCTCAAAGAATTTTTTGAGCCTGTTTACGGAATTGACCTCAACAATTTCAAATTGCGATTTTTTGAGTATTTCATAATTCTGGAGCGCATCTCCTTTAAGTTCATCTCCCCTGCCGAGTAAAATAACCTTCACATTACTGCCATTATTCTTCAAATGCCTTGCAATGACAAACCCATCTCCCCCATTGTTTCCCTTGCCACACACAATTAGTACATCAAGTTGTCTCAGATCAAAATATTTTGACAATACCTCAACACATCCCCTTCCTGCATTCTCCATCAGCACAGTACCCCTAATCTTAAGGCTGTTCTGTGACCATTTGTCAATCTTTTGCATCTCTTTATTATTTACCAGTCGCATAATTCAATTCTACAAAAAAACCTTAGAAAGTCAAGATCGGAATTGCAAAGAACGTAGATAGGATCAAAAGGCAAAATCAATCTTTATGTTAGACGATTTACTAATATTCAGAATTTTCTGCTTGATTTTTCCTTCATACTGGGTTTTGTTGCGGCAATAATACGCATAGCCTTTCAAGTGCTCAGCAAACTTCTCTTTGACAATTTTTATGACATTGCTCCACACCTTGGGATAGGGATTCAATGAATCAAATGTGATGTTCTGTGCACCAGAATTGTTGGCTGACTGTATTAATTCCAGAATCTCTGTATCAGAGTCTGAAATAAAAGGTAGCATTGGTGCAACAAAGACCCAGGTCTTTATTCTGCTTTGAGAGAGTGTTTTCAATGCCTTGAATCTTTCTTGAACCGAAGAAGAATTTGGTTCAAACAAATCTTTTATTTCAGGATTGATGATTGAAATTGTAAAACCGACTTCTATATCCTTTATTCTGGTCAACAAATCAGCATCCCTTAAAATGAGAGAAGATTTTGTAAGTATTGAGACTGAATGTTGAAAATATCTCAGTATTTCAAGACATTTCCTTGTTATTTGATATTTTTTTTCAATCGGCTGATATGCATCACAAACCGTGCCAATAGATATATGGCTTTTTGATTTTAGTTGTTTTAACTGTTTCTGAAGAATTTCAGGTGCATTTATTTTTATGTCCACAAATTCACCCCATTCTTCGGTGTGGTTTGTGAATCGTTTCATAAATACTGCATAACAATATGCACATTTGTGTTCACAACCTGTATAGGGGTTCAATGCAAAATCAATCCCTGGTATTCCTGATCTATTCAAGATTGATTTGCAGTTTATTTCCTGGTATTTAATCACTCTGTCAGTCAAAGTGCCCATTGATAAACCATTATAATTATTCCTGTATCACTGTCAAGAACATTATCTTGACAATCAGTGAATTTCAATTATAATTCATACTGAATGAAAGTATCTGTTCTGATCAACTTTTTGACATGCGTGATTCTCAGTTTATATGGAATTGCCCAACCAGATACGAATTTTAAATCTATCCATCAGTTGCAATCTGAAGAATACAAAAAAGGTACAACAAAAAGCACAGTGCAGAATGATAGCCCAACAAAAAATCCAGAAGGCATATTTGACCAAAAACAGCCAATGCAGACAATAATCAACTTTTCATTGATGATGATAATAATAATTGTGCTCATCATCACCATTTCAATATTTTTGATCGCCCGAAGAATCTACTTAACAAAAAAATAAGGAGGGTTTATGCCATTCTTTGTTTTAATCACCATCTATCTTTACTCTGCCTTTGATTTTCAATCTATCCATCAGATTGAATACAATGCACATTTGAATGAGGTTGAATGGACTGAAGTTTCATCACACAAACTGTCTTATGTTCCTTTAGAAACTCAGACAAGGGGGATGTTGAAGAATTATTATGGTTATCTTCCCTACTGGATTGATACCACATATTATCAATATTTTCAAATGGAACTTCTGACCCATATCTCCTATTTTTCTGTGGATATAGATCCATCAACAGGTAGTTTGGGGAGCATACCAAATGTATCAAGATTTTATAAAATCCGTGATTATGCACATCCGCGCGGTGTGAGAATCCATATGACATTCACTGTCTTTGGTAATACCAATGTCCAAAATTTTTTGAATAATG
>JBNAVN010000004.1:31482-79781 GCA_049700315.1 bacterium | reverse complement strand
TGTAGGGCAAGGCTTCAGCCTTGCAAACAACGAGGCATCAATAGTAGGGCAAGGCAAACCTTCAGGTTTGCATTGATTTCTTTTAACTATGAACAAGTTGACTTTGGGAAAGTTGGATAAAGAAGTGAGTTCGGAATTTGGGATTTGTTTAGTGCACCACTCTGTCAAGTTGCATGGTGGATGCCGGATTTGTGCTTCGTATTTCGGATTTAATTCGTAAGAATTTTATAAATTTAATTTTCTGCTATTCTGATATCATTATTGACATCTGCCAGTTTTCTGCTATAATCTTATACACGAAAGGAGTAGAATGATGGCAAATTTGATTATATTTTTGTTGTCTTTTCAACCGATTCAGGTCTACGAATACCAGCTTGATAATGGGTTGAAAGTTTTAATATATGAAGACCATTTTGCTACAGCCGTTGCAACCCAGGTACATTATAAAATTGGTTCTTATAATGAATTTCTTGGTTGTACGGGTATCTCCCACCTCCTGGAGCATATGGCATTCAGAGGTACAAAGAAATACGGTCCTAAAGAATATGACAAAATAATTGATGTGGCAGGCGGAGAAGAAAATGCGTTTACTTCTACACATCAAACAGTTTACTGGGCTAATCTGTACAAAGACCGATACGAAATAGAAGTGATGATGGAGGCAGACCGCATGCAAAATTTACTCATTGCCGAAAAAGATTTCATACCGGAAAAAGGTGTGGTAATGGAAGAGCGTAGACTTGGTGAAAATGATCCGTATGGTAATCTGTTTGAGATAATTGACCAGATGACTTATCTTTATCATCCGTATCGTAATCCCACAATTGGTTATATGATTGATCTGCAAAAGATTCAGCGTGATGATGTTTACAATTGGTATAAAAAATACTACAATCCATCAAATGCAATTGTTGTAATAAGCGGAGATGTGAATAGGGAAGAAGCATTGAGATTAGTGAAGAAACACTATGGTAAAATCAGGGGGCAAGCAATAAAAGAGCCAGAATATTCTGAACCGCCCCAGAACGGAGAAAGGAGATTCAAGTTATTTAGAGATGTCAAATTCCCTGCCCTGGCAATAAATTACCGCACCGTAAAAATAAATGATTCTGATGCCTATGCTCTTGATGTGATTGATAAGATACTTTCTTATGGGCGGTCCTCAAGATTTGAAAAAATACTTGTTCGTGAAAAGGGCATTGCCACAAATTTGGATTCTTATGCATCATTTTCAAAATATGATGGTACTTTTTTTGTGTTCGGTATACCACAGGTTGGAGTAGATATTGAAAAACTTGAGCAGGAAATATATGCTGAGATTGATAGGTTGAAAAAAGGTGATATATCAGAAACAGAAATAGAAAAGGCAAAGAACCAAACCCTTGCCCAATTTGTATTTCGTCAGGATTCACCAACGGGGATAGGATTTACGATTGGGCACTGGGAGATTATGAGTGGTTCCTGGAAAAATATCAATATCTATCCACAAAAAATTCTTGAAGTAACAAAAGATGATATTGTACGTGTAGCAGAAAAATACTTAACTGAAGATAATAGGACAGTAGGTTATTTACTGCCGCGGAGGTAATGATGATGAAAAATATCATTTTCTGTTCAGTAGGTTTGATTTTGCTATATAATTTTGGTTTTGCATTTACTGTTCACAGGGATACGCTTGACAATGGATTTGTGATGCTTTTCAGTGAGGCACACAAAATACCCATGGTTGAATTCAAAATTATTGTAAAAGCAGGTAGCGTCTTTGATGCTGAGGGTAAAGAAGGTCTGGCAAATTTGACAGCAAGAATGTTATTAAGGGGAACTGAATTGCACTCCGGAGATGAACTCATGGAGAAGATAGAATATCTTGGGGCAAGTGTTAACATAAACACACAAGAAGACTATGCTGAAATTTCTGGTCGTGCCCTGAGTAAAGACCTTCCATTAATATTGGAAATCTTATCCGAATGTCTTCAAAAACCTTCTTTCAATCCAGTGGAATTTATGAGACTTCAGAGAAGGACTTATTCGGAGATTATGAGCCAGTTAGATGATCCGTTTTATGTAGGTCAGACTGCATTTATAAGATTATTATTCGGTGCTCATCCGCTCAACCACGATCCACTCGGTTTTGACTCCACGATAAATAAGATTGGTATTGATGATTTGAAGAATTTCTATGATATGTATTATGCACCCAACAATGCGATTCTTGCACTGGTGGGTGATTTTAATGGTGATTCAATCAAGTTCCAGATTGAAAGGCATTTTTCCAACTGGCAGCGGAAAAATATTCCTAAGTTTTCATCTCTACTCCCACAATTACAAGGCAAGAAAGGTATGATCATAAAGCGAGATATTTCACAATCCTATATCTTCCTTGGATTTTTGGGACCCAATAATAAGGCAGAGGATTGGATATCAGCAAGGGTGATGAATTACATACTTGGCGGTTCAGGTTTGACTTCAAGACTTGCCACAGAAATCAGGGAAAAGCGGGGCTTTGCCTATGATGTTTACTCATTTTTTGATAGATTCAACTATGGTGGTTATTTCGTTGCTGGTGTTCAGACCAAGAATGAATCGGCAAATGAGGCGCTAAGTCTGATCGTCGAAGAAATTGAACGTATCTCAGAGGATGTAACTAATGAAGAGTTAGAAAGGGCAAAGAAATATTATATAGGGAATTTCCCTCTAAACTTTGATACTTATAGTGAACTGACAAATTTCATTATAAGGATTGAAATTGAAAGTCTGGGTCTGGATTATGTAGAGAGATTTGAAAAATTAGTCTCTGATGTTACATTAGATGATATAAAAACATCTGCCCTGAAATACTTGCACCCGGATGATTTTTGTTTGGTAATTGTGGGTAATGTTGAGAAAGAAAATATTAAGTTGGAAGATATTGAGTGGATAAGATAGTAAAAAAGATGTGCTATTCGCTTCCCAGAATTTTCAAAAACACCTTGACTATTTTAGGGTCAAATTGGGTTCCACTGCTTTCTTTCAGTCTTTGGATAGCCTCTTTCTTGGTCAGTGCTTTGCGATATGGTCTATCAGTGGTCATTGCGTCGTAGGCATCTGCTACAGCAATGATCTTGGCACCGATAGGTATTTCATTCTTTCGCAGTCCGTTTGGATAGCCATTACCATCGTATCTTTCATGCTCAAAACGGATTATTTCACAGGCACCGGCAAGGTGATGGGCATGTTTCAGAATGTTATGCCCTATTCTGGGATGTTCCTTTATCATTTCATATTCTTCTTTTGTCAACGGGCTGGGTTTGGTTAGTAGAGAATCACTTATTCCGATTTTCCCTATATCGTGTAGATATCCAGCATAGTCAAGTTCTTCAATCTGCTCCGGTTTTAGTTTCAATTTTTTTGCAATTTTCAAGGCATATTTTCTCACTCTTTCAGAATGTCCTGATGTATAAGGGTCTTTTGCTTCAATTGCGGAGACGAGTGTTTTAATACTATCAAGATAGCTTTGTTTCAACGAAGAATATAACTCGCTATTCTGTATTGCGATTGATGCCTGGTTTGCCACCAGTGTCAAAAGTTCCAAATCCTTCTCGTTGAAGGTGTTCTTTTTATAACTCTCAATATTGATTACGCCAATGACCCTTTCACCGATTTTCAAGGGCACAGCAATTTCAGACCTGGTTTTTCTGTCAAAAATATGATAATGGTGATTTTTTGAAACATCGTTCGTGATATAGGGTTTACCGGTCTGCGCAACATAACCAGTGATTCCCTGTCCTAATTTCAATCTAAGCCTTTTCTGGATTCTCTTTGAATATGGCTTTTCAGCAGCACGCACAACCAATTCATTTTTTCGTTCATCAATCAGTGCAACTGCTGCCCTTTCATAGCTCAGGCTATCCTTCAGATGTTTGACAATGTTTTGCAGTAAGGTCTCAAGGTCAAGAATGGACGATAATTCCTGACTTATCTGTTGAATAAGATAGAGTTCTTTGACCATTCTGGATAGCTCAATTGTAAGTTCCTTGTGCTCAGTAATATCTGTAGCAATGCCCATAATTCCCTGGACACTGCCCTGCCTGAAAATTATGTGTTCACTTGTCTTGAGATGAATTTTTTCTCCATTTTTATCAAACACAACAAGTTCATATGGTCTAATATTTTTGCCTGATAATTGTTCCAAAAATGTTTTTATAGCATACTCCTTTGATTCCGGTGCCAGAATCTTCGTGAAATGTTTACCCAGAAGTTCTTTGAGTTTGTAATGCGAGATTTTTTCAGCGAAGTCATTCAGATATATTATTCGTCCTTTTCTGTCAACAATATAGATAACAGCGTTAATATTTTTAAAGAGCAATTTATAGTATGGATTAATGTCTCCAACATCAAAGAAATCAATAAACCTGAAATTGAAGGTAGAGGCTTTGCGTCTCATTGTTTATTATAAACAAATACTGAAGTATGTCAAGATTGACACAACACTGAAAATATCTATAATGTCTATATGTGCTGGATTGACATTGTCATACTCATTATTATTCTCAGTTTGATTGTTCAGGGGCTAATCTCCGGGTTTATCAGGGGCATTTTTGATCTGGCCGGGATATTGGCCGGAATTTTTCTTGCAATTGAATATGCAGAAAAATTAAAAATGGCTCGATTCTTTGGTTTCTTATTGATATTCATTGGTACGGTCATTGTCATCTCCATTGTTGGCAGGATAATCTCAAAGATTATTCATTTAACACCCCTGGGTATAATGGACAGACTGATGGGTGGAGCCTTAGGATTTGTCAAAGGAATATTTTTCTGCTTTGTGTTTCTACTTTTACTCTTTCTTTTGAATAAACAGAGCACACTTGAAAAATGTGAAATTGCGCCAATAATCCTGAAGAGCGGAGTATCTGTGAGCCAGGCACTTCCTGAAAAATGGTATAAGTGGATAAAGAAAACTGTCGGGAAAAAAGAAGTTGTTGAGGTGTTTGATATTTCAGATAGATAATTTACTCTATTTTTATTATTTTTTCTACTGCTTTGTAATTCTTTGATTCAAATCTGACAAAGTAAATTCCCGGCGGCAATGGTTTGTAATTGGAGTCTCTGCTGTTCAATAAGACTTGATGTTTGCCCGTACTTACACGACCTTTTATGATCTGACACAAATTTCTGCCGTCAATTCCGTAAACATTCAATTGAATATCCTGCGGTTCAAAAATTTCATAGTAAATCAGTAGTTGTTCAGAAAATATGGTTGGTGTAATTGGACCAAATCTGCATTTTTTGTAGTATCTTTCATCATTTTCAGCAATCCTCCCGTCATGAATTCTTATTTTCCAGATAAATGGAGAATAGGCTGCACTTGTGTATAAATAACCACCATCTGCTTCAGAAGAATATGTTATCCCCTCAGGGATATCGGTCTCAGCACAGGGGTGGTCAAAATTCTGAATCATATTAAAAGGTGATGAGGCAACTGATAGCTCTTTTATGTCCAGTGCAAAGGCATCATCATTTGCCCAGACCGTACTGTCACAGTCATCCCAGGTAATGTCCATAAACCACTGAATGGTTCCATTATTTCTATAAATTCCCAGAACATTGCCAAGTGTATCCATTTTTAGAATTGATTGTGAGTCTGCTTCAGTCGTCCATAAATTATGTCCATCCCAGGCAAGTCCCCTTGTATCATACCCGGTGTTGAAAGTCCTGATAAGATTTCCCAATGTATCAAGAATATGAACGTTTCCTTGAGCAGGAAAAAATTCACTTGTGTAAAGATGATTATTAATCATAGTCAACCCAATATTGTATCTTGTTGAAGTATCAGGAAAATTGAATTGACGGATAATTGAGCCATCAATTTTTCTAATTTTATAAAAAGTGGAATATGAATTTGTAGTATTGGTAAAGATCCAGAGAAATTCATCCTGTTCAGTGAGCCCCATTTTCATTTCACCGGGCGGCGCAGGGATTGAGTCAGTTGTGCACACAATTGGAAGACCAGGCATTCTTGAAACATTTTCGTGAGATTTAGATAGAAAGTTTTTCGCCCCGGTACCGGGAACAAAATTGCATTCTAATCCATTTGCAAATGATAGTATGGAAAAAGAGGTCAAAATGATAAATAGTACTTTTTCTAATTTGACCATAGAATATTATACTTAAGACTTCAGGATTGTCAATTGGATATGGAGTTAAGCCGTAAGCCTTTTAGAAAGGATGGTGGATGTGAAGATTTGTTGATCAGGTAGTTCATCAAGTAGTACATAGTGGACAGTAAGTAGCAGGAGTATGTAGTCAGTGGTTGGCAGTCAGATGGGTGGGTGTTCAGTTGGCGAGGGCAATTTTCAGATTGACATAAGAAAATTGTTCATTATAATACTCAATGCTTTTCCTTGAGCAGGCAATATCCAGAAGGCAGTTCTTAAGAGATTTAGGACTGATTGTACTCGGTGCCCTATTCTCAAAAGACATTCTAAGGAAACTGAGTGCGGAAGAGTTGAAAACAAAGACTGGTTATTTCAAACTGACGCCTGCGTTATATTACAAAAAGTTAGATGGCAACAAAGTCAAATGTAATCTTTGTCCAAGGGCGTGTGTTGTTCCAGATGGTAACAAAGGATTCTGTCGTGCGAGGAAGAATATCAAAGGTGATTATTACACACTTGTTCATTCAAACCCCTGCGCACTCCACATTGATCCCATAGAGAAGAAACCATTATTCCATTTCTTGCCGGGTACAACCGCACTTTCCCTGGCAACTGCAGGATGCAATTTTGCCTGCAAAAATTGTCAGAATTGGGAGATTTCACAGGCAAGCCCTGAGCAGACGGATAACCTTGAAATGTCTCCGGCAAAAGTGGTTGAACTGGCATTACAATACAGAACTCCGACCATTGCTTATACCTATACAGAACCCTCAATCTTTTATGAATATATGTTAGACATTGCGAAGTTGGCACATAAAAATGGCATACTCAATATGTACCATTCAAATGGTTATCTTAATCAAGAGCCGCTTGAAGAATTGATTCCTTATCTTGATGGTGCTAATGTAGACCTGAAAGGATTCAGTGAAGATTTCTACAAAGATATCACTGGTGGTACACTGCAACCGGTCCTTGATACACTCAAGACACTCAAAAAGAATGGTGTGTGGCTTGAGATTACAAATCTAATCATTCCTTATAAAAACGATGATGAAAAAATGATAAAAAAGATGTGTGAATGGATAAGGGATGAACTCGGCAGAGATGTTCCTGTGCACTTTTCAAGATTCTATCCGCAATACAAATTGTTGAATTTACCACCGACACCCCTTGAGAAACTTCAAAAGGCAGCACAGATTGCAAAGAAAACAGGCTTGTTGTATATTTATGTCGGGAATGTGCCGGGGATCAAAGAAGAAAGTACACACTGTCCAAAATGCAAAAAAGTGCTCATTGAAAGAAGGGGCTATGATATTCTGCAAATGAATATTGAAAGAGGAAAATGCAAATTCTGCAATAAGGAAATTCCAGGGAGATGGCAATAACTTATTATGAACTATTTTCTCTTTTTCTTTCTGGCAATTTACAATAATGTTATCAATCTTATTCCTTCAGATTTACATTCAAAAATCTATGTATGGTTCAATCTTCTTATTCTCATTATTTTATTTATAATCACTTATAAATATCTTAAACTGAATCTTGATGATTTTGGCTATGGACCAAAATCCACATTTCGCAGTTTGGTTCTTGGATTGCTATTTTCCAGCGTTACATTGCTTGTTTTTATATTCTTGTTGTATCTGTTTCCAAAATTGGGGATCAACATAAAGGCACCGCAGATTGATATTGGCTCTACAAATCAGCTACTTTATCGTTTGCTCATACGGATTCCGCTTGGAACTGCATTTTTTGAAGAAAATCTTTTCAGGGGAATGTGTTATGGTTATCTAATAAAAAAATATTCTTTAAGGAAAACTTTCATCATAACGAGTCTTCTATTTGCTCTGTGGCATATTGTTCCTGCCTTGAAGGTTGTAAGTTCAAATTTTCGGATAGGAATTAGTCTCCTGGCCCTTGTTATGTGGTTTGCCGGAATCACAGGTGCCTTCATTGCCGGCATTTTCTTTGCAGTCTTAAGGCACAGTGGCAGAAGTATCATTGGTTGCATTGTGAGCCATGCTTTGATCAATGATCTTGCTCTGCTGGTAATATACCACCTGTGGAAATAATATTTACATAGTTAGGAACTATATACAGACAAATTCATTAGAACTTTCCTTCTTATACATCATATCAATGAATGCAGCGTATTTCTCAGCGATTTTATTTCGTCTCAGTTTCAGAGTTGCTGTGAGTAAACCATTTTCCACAGTAAAAGTCTCAGGTAACAACAAGAACGCTCGGATTTTCTCAAATTGGGCAAGAGTTTCATTTATTTCTGCGACTTCGCTCTTTAGTAATTCTTTGATTTCTGCAATTTTCAGCAATGCAGGGTAATCAGAATATTGAATATTTCTTTTTTCAGCATATTTTTCCACGGCTTGCCTGTCAGGTACAATCAGGGCAGTAATATAATTTCGCTTATCACCACAGAGCACTGCTTGTTCAATATAATTGCGTGCAGTCAATTTAGCCTCAATAGGTACTGGTGCAATCTTTTTCCCACCTGAAGTCACGATTATCTCTTTTATACGACCGGTTATCACCAAATTACCCTGTTCATCAAATTTGCCTTCGTCACCCGTATGAAACCAGCCATCTTTATCAATTGCCTTTGCAGTTTCTTCGGGTTTGTTAAGATATCCTTTCATTACATTAGGACCGCGCACAAGGATTTCATTGTTTTCGCCAATCTTTATTTCCACTTTATCAAATGGTTTTCCGACGGTGCCAAGCCGATTATCTTCCACTGTGCAACAGGCAACACAGGGCGAGGTTTCTGTTAAACCGTAACCTTCAACAATGTTGAATCCAAAGATATACAATATCTTTGCAATCTGTCTGTTTAAAGGTGCACCGCCTACGATGATTGCCCTTATTTTCCCACCGCCGAGTGCCCTGAATTTGCTTGCCACAAGTTTATTATAAATGCTACATTTTAACTTTAACCACATTGGAATTGGTTTCTTTTTATATCTTAGATTTGCATATTCATTTAGATTCTTTACTGCGGATAAAACCATCCCCTTTTTGAGTGGTGAACTACCTTCAACCTTCTGAACTGCAGTGTTGAACGCAATCTCAATAACACGGGGGGTTGCAAGCAAAAGGGTTGGCTTAATTTCTTCGGCATCCTCTGCAACGGTCTTGAAATCCTGTGCATATCCGATTCTACCACCGTTAATCAGGACCGTGTAGTAATTGCAGGTCCTTTCAAACATATGGGCGAGAGGCAAGTAAGAAATTACAGCGTCATTTGAGGTGAAATGAAACCTGTCTGCTGCACAATAAACATTAGAAAGGATATTATTGTGTGTAAGCATTACTCCTTTTGGCTCACCGGTTGTTCCTGAGGTATAAACTATCGTAGCGATGTCTTCACCATTAGGTGGTTCATATTGAGTAAGGACACTGGTTTTCTTCATTAGGTTTGTGAGGAGTGCATACTTTGCTTCAAGTTTCTCAGGATTGTCAAAGAAAACGATATGGGTTAAATACTTCGCATCCTTCAGGATCGGTTCAATTCTTCGGTATGATTTCTCATTTTCTATAAAAAGGATTTTTGCACCAGCATCGTTCAAGATATAGAGAACATACTCTGCTGGCAGATAATGTCCTGGTATGTGATATATTGGTACGACAATACAACCGATTGCAAGCGCTGCTAAATCGGTAATTGCCCATTCTGGCCGATTGTAAGAGAGAATGGCAACTTTATCTCCTTTCTTTACTCCCATATTGATAAGTGCGCTGGCAAGGTTAGTTATGTTACCTGCCAGTTTTTGATAAGACATTGTTTGCCAGATTCCTTCCCTCTTGTATTGCAGGGCAGTAAAGTCAGGGTATTTCCTCACTGATGCTACAAATGCGTCATAAATTGAATTCATCTTTTCTCTCCTTTTTCAATACCTGATGATTCAAATCTGCCAAAGATATTGATAAAACCTATAAGGATGATGCCGGGAATGATAATCCATGCCGGCCTCTCTAACCACCAGATTTTTATGTTGTCAATTGTATGATATCCCAGTCCAAACTGATGAAGTATGAGAAAGGCAATTGTAAAGGCAGTGAGATGCCAGAGGTAGAGAGTCATAATCACCGTATTCGCAAAGATTACCAAAATCCAGGGACCTGTTCTATCGAGCCACAGATTTATTCTTTTTCTCAGAAGCATTGCTATTCCAATAAGCCACAGAGAAAGCATAACAATACATAGAGTCGGCGGATTCATATTTGAAATTTTCTCAAATCCTGTTCCAATCATACTTCTTGGATAAATACCAAGATTTGTCAAAATAATAAGTCCAACAAGTCCGATGATGGCAATGATTGTTTTTCTGCTCAAAGATAAATTTACAAGTGTGTCGTCTTCATAGAAAAAGCCGAGTTGGTGTACGAAGACCCATACAAAACCAACATTCAGCCAGGCAATCCAGGGGATACCAAATTTGAAACGGATGAAATCTGTACCCGCAGTCAAGACCATCAAAATCAAAGGGATTATTGCTTTGCGCATTCTGTGCAATTTCAGCATAAATGGCGCAATTAATGTTACAAATAGATAGACGGCAAGGAACCACAAAGGGCCAACCGTCGCAATTATCGCGCTCTTGTATGTTTTCCAATCAGGCAGAAGAAGAATCAAAAGGGCAATAATAAGAATCCAGATGAGCAGAAAAACAATGGTTGGCTTGAGCAATCTTATTGCGCGCTTTGTGTAGAATGTGCGAATTGATTTTCCTTTATTTTTCAATACATTCAGAGCGCGGGCATTTGAAAAACCGCCGACAAAGAAGAAAAGGGGCATTACCTGTAATACCCAGGTGATTAGCCACATTCCCGAAATCATTCCGACTGCATTGTAGATTCTGATTCCAGTATCACTTTTGATTACAACAGCGCTCAGCCAATGTCCCAAAACCACGACAATGATACTGCATGCCCTCAAAAAATCTACATAGCGGTCACGTTCAGGTGGTGTTCGTTTTGCAACATCAAGCAGATATTTGTTAAAAGAAAGCAGTTTCATCTCCTGATATTATAGGTGTGATATTTCGGAAGTCAAGAGTAGAGTCAGGTATATGAAACAGAAGTGAACCCCGACCTTTCATGGTCGGGGTTCACTGACCAGATGATATTACTTGCTTACATCAATGGCAATACAGGTTACTGTCCGCTGGATACCTTTTACGCCCCGGACCTTTGATACAATTATGTTTTTGACTTCGCCCAGGTCTTTTCCTTCAACATAACATATTGCATCATGCAGTCCAGTAACGACATGGGCATTTTTCACACCATTGATTTTGTTTAACGCATCCACAACCGCGGATTCTAAACCGGTCTCGGTATTTATCAAAAGATAAGCACCAACCATTTTATACCTCCTTTTTTCTTGAGTATAACTATTTCGGTTGCATAGTCAATACTTGACATCGGAAAAAAATCAATTAGAATCATTGCAGACTATGGAATTGAAATACCTCAGCGCTAAGCTTGATGATTTTATCAATTATCTCAAAAAGGAGAAGAATTATTCTACCCATACACTCAGGAATTACCGAATTGATCTTGTGAAATTTTTTGAATATCTGAGAGAACAGGGGATTGCGATAGTAGATAAAAATGTAGTATCCCATTACATCAGTTTCTTGTTGAAATATGGATTTGATTCACGCAGTGTAGCGAGAAAGCTTTCCACGATAAAGACCTTTTTCAGGAGCCTAAAACATTTAGGTATCATAAGTGAAAATCCGGTCTCAGGCATAAAAACACCCAAGACCAAGAAACACCTTCCTGGTTTTTTAACTTATGAACAGATAAAACAGGGATTCAATATCAGTAACACGAGGGACCGTGCAATAATGGAACTATTGTATTCCTGTGGCTTGCGAGCAAGTGAACTTGTAGGTCTGAATCTGGAAGATATAGATTTCAACAGGCAAGAAGTGAAGGTGAGGGGAAAGGGGAGGAAAGAAAGGATTTTGCCTCTGGGCAGAATTGCGCACCAGACAATTATCAAGTATCTTACAGAAAGAAGTAAGCAGATCAAATCCAGATGTACGAATGCACTCTTTCTAAACCACCGTGGTGGTCGTCTGACTACTCGTTCTCTGCAGAGAATAGTTCATAAGTATTTGATTTCACTCGCAGATATTTCAGGAACAAATCCGCACATTATTCGTCATACCTTTGCAACCCATCTTCTTGAAAATGGTGCAGATTTGAGAGCGGTCCAGGAATTGTTAGGGCATGCGTCATTATCTACCGTTCAGATTTATACCCATCTGACAACAAAGCGATTAAAGGAGATTTACAGAAGAACCCATCCGAGGGCAGAATGAAATATTCAAATACCGAATGTCAAATACCAAATACCCAGAGGATGCCGGTTCTATTGTTTATTATCCTTTCTATTTGTTGCACACAGGCTGACATCTGGCATCAAGTGCGTCGCGGAAATTATGAGCTTGTTGAAAAAGGAAATTACCCGGGTACTCTCAAGTATATGCCCCATCCTGCTCAATATGAAGGATATGTCAACCGGTGTCGGCGGGAGATTGAAAGGAATTTGGACCTTCTTCCAATTATGACAAAACAGTATTTTACAATCACCCAAAAACTGGTGTATCAATATAAGTTCACCTGGCTCGACGAGGACAATCAAATTCTTCTGCTGAGATATTTTGCGCATATCTATAATGATTCCGTTTTTGCTGGTTATCAGATTCTTTTCGTATATGATATTCGTAAAAACAAGATAGTGAAGATTTTTGTTTCAGATGTTCCACTTGAGTAGCACATTTTGTTTGATTGTTTGTTTTCAACTACTACCCGGTAAAGAAGATTCTCTACTTTTTTACAAGGGTTATGAAAAATACTTAACAGGCAAATGGAAAGACGCTGAAGAAATTCTACTACAACATTATGATTTGTATCCTTCATCCATTTACAGACCACGTGTACTTTATTATCTGGGCGAAATAAATTTCAAAAATGGGTTATATGATCAGGCAATGGAATGTTGGAATACTTTGGACACTTTATATCCAGAATCAGACTACAATATTCAAGCAAAATTGAGAATAGGCGATGCCCTATTTGAGCAAAAAAAATATCATTCAGCACTAAAAATATATAAAGAAGTCAAAAATCTTAATTGCGGAGAAGCGAATATGCAAGAAGCCGACCTGAAGATCCATGAGGTACTATACCGACTCGGTGAATACAAGAATCTCTCTGATGCATTGTATCATTTTATTGATACAAATTCAGATACGACAAAATCAGGGGGTATTGTTGCAAAGGCTATGCTAAGGATATCAAGAATCCATCTGGAGAATAAGGAATATTATTCTGCTCTGGCGTTACTTGACCGCCTGCAAACTACTTATCCTGATTCGCCCGTGATTACTGAAGCACTCTTTGAAAGGGCAAACGTTTACAAGTTGCTTGGTGATAATCAAGGATACAGAATTGTCCTGTCAACATTGGTGGCAAAAAAGGACACGGGCGATTTTTATACTTATGCAATTGTTGAACTTGCAAATCTTTTCTGCAACGAACAAAAATATGATTCATCCTTGCACTATTGGAGTTTATTGAGAAATAGTGGGAAATATCAGGATAAGGCATTGATGGAAATTGCCGGAATCTATGAAAGGATAGGTCAGCAGGAAGAGGCAATTGTTGTGCTCCAGTCGTTAATAAGTGACTATCCGGAATCAAAATTCATCATAGACGCCTATCTGCAATGGGCCGGACTAATGGAAAAGCAGGGTGATTATCATCAGGCAATAATAATCGTCAAAGGGATGCTGGAGAAAGTTGGTTCAAGACCAGAAATTTTTCTAAAACTGGGTGATATTTATTTCAAAACAAGAGATTATGCACTGGCACGGGAGAATTATCTATTGGCAAGTGAGACTTTTAAGGACCAGCGAGACAGATCAGCACGAGCACTTATACTCGCCGGTGATGCAGCGCAGGCAATGGGTGACAAAAGAAATGCCCGGCAGGATTATCTAAATGCTCGTCTGATTGCTCAATCTGAAGAGATAAAGAGTATTGCTATCAAAAAAATGAACCGTCTGGACTGAATACTATACAGGTTTGTTTTTCTTTTCTTCTTCAATATGATGTTTGATTATGCGCGCCTGGCTGATATAGATTGTATCCTCACAGATGTTCGTTGAAAGGTCAGCAATTCGTTCCAGATTTTTTGCGACAAGAAAATATTGTATTGCTGAACCAATCTTCTCTGGTTCCTCAAGCATATAGGTGAGAGTTATTCTGATTATCTCATTGCGCATTTCATCTACAGTGCTGTCTCTTTCGCAAACTTTCTGCGCCCTGACTGCATCGTTGGCAATAAAACTGTCTACACTTTCTTTTAACATTTCATTGACGATCTTTGCCATTGTCCAGATGTTTGATATAGGTTTAATGCGCGGCTGGTCAATAAGAAATTGCACACAGTCCGCAATATTTACAGCATGGTCACCCATCCGTTCCAGATCATTGTTCATCTTTATTGCGCCTATCAGAAATCTCAGATCAGAGCCGACTGGCTGATGTCGGGCGATCAGTTCAATGCATCTCTCTTCAATGGCAATCTCCATTTTGTCAATTCGCTTGTCAATTTGCTTGATTTCTGCGGCGATCTTCAGATCTCTTTTTTTCAGGGCTTCAAGGGATTTACTTATTGAGTCTTCCACCATTGTAGCCATAGTGAGGACTTCATTCTTCAGGCTCTTAAGTTCTTCATCAAAATAATTTGCCATTTTTCCTCCTGTATTAACCAAATCTTCCGCTGATGTAGTTAAATGTTCTCTCATCAGACGGATTTGTAAATATTTTTTTTGCCTTATCAAATTCTATCAATTCACCTAACAGCATAAAACCAACTTCATCAGCAATGCGTGCTGCTTGCTGCATATTGTGGGTTACGATTATAATCGTGTAATTCTTTTTTAATTCAATCAACAATTCTTCAATATGGGTTGTGGCTATTGGATCAAGGGCTGAGCAGGGCTCATCCATCAAGAGTATTTCAGGTTCTACAGCAAGTAAACGGGCAATGCACAATCTTTGTTGTCTCTCCGGTGAAAGGCTTAAGGCGGATTTGTTAAGTATGTCTTTCACTTCGTCAAACATGGCAACCGCATTTAAAGAACGTTCAACAATTTCACCAAGAACTTTCTTATTGGTTATACCCCATACCCTTGGTCCATAAGCGACATTGTCAAAGATTGAGAGAGGGAATGTATTAGGACGCTGAAACACCATTCCAACTTTTTTCCTCAAAAATATCAGATCACACAGAGGTGAATATATATCCTCTTCATCAACAATGACACTGCCCGTAATTCTGACCTTAGAAATCAGATCGTTCATTCTATTAAAGGTGCGTAGAAGTGTAGACTTGCCGCATCCCGAGGGTCCGATTATACCCGTAATCAAATTTTCTTTTATCTCAAGATTAATATTTTTTAGTGCCTGGAATTTATCATAAAACAAATTCAGGTTGATTGTTTTAATGATCATCCGAACCGTCCTATTATGTAATCATTCGTGCGTCTGTCTCTGGGTGCCGTAAATATTTGTTCAGTTGGTGCAACTTCAATAAGTTCACCAGCAAGAAAAAATGCAGTCCTGGTACTTATACGTGCTGCCTGTTTTGTATTGTTGGTTACCAGAATGAAGGTGAATCTATCCTGCAGGTTGAGCATCGTTTTTTCTATTTTTGTTGTGGAAATAGGGTCTAATCCAGAACAGGGTTCGTCCATCATAATTACTTCTGGTTTCAGGGCAATACTTCGTGCAATACATAATCTTTGCTGCTGGCCACCAGAAAGACTGGAAGCAGAGTCCCATAGTCGGTCTTTTACTTCATCCCAGAGTCCAGCTGAGGTAAGTGAAAAATGAACCAGTTCATCAAGTTGCTTTTTTGTATAATGGTTATGCATTTTAGGACCATAGACAATATTTTTGTAGATTGATCCAGGTAATACAATTGGTGTGGCAAATATCAGACCAACCCGGCGACGCAACTCATTTACTGGGATATCTTTTATGTCAACATCATCTAACCTTATTTCACCCTGAGTAACCGCACTATCCAGATCTACAAGTCTGTTTATCGCCCTTAGCAGAGAACTCTTACCAGAATTTGCCGGTCCAATAATGGCAAAGATTTCATGGGCGTAGATATCTAAATTGATATTTCTTAATGCATGAAAATCGCCATAGAAAAGATTGAGGCCGGTTATTTTGATCTTTGGTATCTGCATTTCAATAATATCTTGCGATAAACCTGTGCATTAATCGGTAGGCAATAAAATTAATGAATAGAATGCTAATGATCAAAACAGTTGCAGTGCCGTATGCCTTGGGCATTGATATTCCTTCGCGAGCAAGTATGTAAAAGTGAACAGCCAGGGTGCGGGTTGAAGAGAATACCGAAGTTGGGATATTCAGGGATGATCCCGCAGTAAAAATTACTGCAGCTGTTTCACTGACTGCCCTGCCAATACCAAGAATGATTCCTGTGAGGATGCCGGGAAAGGCGGTGGGCAGAACGATCTTGAAGATTGTGTCTATTTTGCCAACACCGAGAGAATAACTTATTTCACGGTAAGACTTGGGCACTGCCTTGATTGCTTCTTCAGAAGTTCTGATAATAGTAGGTAGAATCATAACAGCCAGGGTAAAACCTCCAGAAACAATACTCCAGCCTAATTTTAGTGTAATGACAAAGAAGATAAATCCAAAAAGACCGAAAATGATTGAGGGAACACCTGCCAGACAATCAGCACCAAAACTTATCAATCTTCTTGTGGCACTGTCTCTGGTATATTCGGTGAGATAAAGAGCACTCCCAACACCAAGGGGTGTTGCAACGATGATGGCAAACACAGTGACCACAAAAGTTCCAATGATTGATGGAAAGATACCTCCTTCTCTACCCATGGCTCTGGTTTTTTCGGTCAAAAATTCCCAGGTTAATGAAGTTATGCCGTTCTTGAAGACAAAGGCAATGATAAAAAAGAGGATTGAGATTACAGATATGGTACAGACCAGCAAAAATATGTATGCAATAATCTGATTGGTTCTTGGTCCTATTCTAAGGGTCATTCTCTACGGGCGATTTTTGTTGCGATGATATTCAACAAGACAATTATGATGAACAGAATTGAGCCACACGCAAAGAGCGCAGCACGATGGTCACCAGTAGAATAACCTAACTCCAGGGCAATGGTTGAGGTGATCGTCCTGACTGGGTCAAGGATTGATACAGGAATCTTAAGTGCATTACCAGCAATCATTATCACTGCCATCGTTTCACCGATTGCCCTACCCATTCCAAGAATGATTGCGGCAATAATTCCTGAACGTGCAGATGGGAACAGGACCATTAAGACTGTCTGCCATTTTGTGGCACCGAGTGCATAGGAACCTTCGCGGTATGTTTGGGGAACTGCCACGAGTGAATCATAGGAAATGCTGACAATGGTCGGCAAAATCATAATTCCCAGAATTATGGATGCTGTCAATACTGAAAATCCCGAGCCTCCGAGTGTTTCTCTTATCAATGGAACAAGTATTACAATGCCGATAAAACCATAAACAACCGAAGGGATACCGGCGAGCAGTTCAATGATTGGTTTGAGAATTTTCTGTACTGGTGGCGGTGCAAATTCGGCAAGAAATATTGAACAGGCTAAACTCAGGGGAACACCAACAACAAGTGCACCCAGAGTGACTGAAATTGAACCAACAATCATTGAAAGTATGCCAAAATGACCTTTGGTGGGTGCCCAATGGATTGAAAAGAAATTCTTCAGTCCAACCTTGAAAATCAGGGGAATTCCTTGAGCAAAGATAAAAATTGTTATTAACAAAAGGGAGAAAACTGCGGAAAAGGATATGATTAACAAAATTTTTTCCGAAATTCGTTCTTTCATTTGTTATTATCCTGCACAGGCACAGGAATCAAACCTTCGTGTAGCAGGATTTCCTGGGCTTCTTGCGAAAGTACATATTCAATGAAGGATTTGACCGCGCCGGTTGGTTCCTCTTTTGTTAGCAATATAAAAGGGCGGACAAACTTATATGATCCATTTTCAAGATTCTCAACAGACGGTTGAACATTGTCAATTGATAAAGGTTTTACTCTCTTATCTACAAGTCCTGAAGAAATATAACCGATTGCCTGGGGTGTATTGGCAACTATTTCTCTGATTGCACCGTTTGAATCTTGAACAAGGCAGGCATCGCTTATTGCGGTGTTGTGCATAATCAATTCCTCAAATGCCGCCCTTGTACCTGAGCCTTCTTCGCGCGTTACAGCAATTATCTTCTTATCAGGCCCACCAACCTGTTTCCAGTTGGTTATTTTACCGGCGAATATATCCTTGAGTTCATCATGGGTCAAATTCGTGAGTGAATTGTCTGGATGCACGATGATGGTGATTCCGTCCACGGCCATAATAAATGTACAAAGGTTTTGTTCTGATTCCTGTAAATGTCTTGAGGATGTGCCAATAGCGCAGGTTTTATTAAATACTGACTGGATACCTGCGGTTGAACCTCCACCCTGAACATTGATTTTGATATTTGGATTTTTTGCCATATACTCTTCAGCAAGTTTTTCAATAAAAGGCTGAACCGAGGTTGAGCCAGCAATGACGATATTTCCGGATTTTTGAGAACAGGCAAATAGTAGTAAGGAAATTATCAGGAGAAGGCGTCGCACAGGGAATTTTACATAAAAAATGGCTTATGTCAATGTTTGTTGATTGTATTTGTTATCTTGCCTTTTTATCAAATTTCTTTATACTCATACTATGATAAGGGTTATAGGATTATGTTCTTTGCTGGTGATCATTTGCTTCGTGACCTTTTATCCGTGTCTGAATAATGATTTTGTAAATTGGGATGATGACAAATATGTCTATGAAAATAATGATATTCAACAATTAAACTGGCACAATATCAACAGTTTTTTTTCTCGTTTCTATGGTGGCGCTTATGTCCCCCTGACCATGCTTTCTTTTGCCACTGATTATCAAATCGGTGGTCTTAATCCTTTTGTTTACCATAGAACCAATCTCATTTTTCACATACTGAATACTCTTCTGATTTTCTGGGTTGTATATGCTATTAGTAAGAGGATAGGTGTATCTTTTTTGACTGCCCTATTTTTTGCAGTGCATCCTCTACATGTTGAACCTGTTGCCTGGGTAACCGGACGCAAAGACCTGCTCTATTCTTTTTTTCTTATTGATTCTCTGATTGCATATACCTATTTTAAGAATAAGAAAAAGGATGGATATTATATTTTATCTTTCTTCTCATATATTATGGCACTTTTCTCAAAACCAGTTGCAATCACCCTGCCTTTTGTGTTACTGGCTCTTGAGTATTTCGTTTATAATCAGCCAATAAAAAAATCATTAATCAGAACAGCTCCTTTCTTAATTCTTTCTATAGTATTTTTTTATATTGCAGTCATCGGTCAGAAAACAGCCGGTGCCTTAGAGCAGAGTGAGTACAGTTTTTTGCAACAGGTTAATATTTCATTGAGCAATCTACTCTTCTATTTTTATAAGACAGTTATTCCTGCAAGGCTATCCTGTGTCTATCCTGTTCAGAACTATTGGTTTGCCTCAATTTCTATCGTTGCAATTATCATCCTGGTCGTTATTTCATCAAGATATACGAGGATTACTATCCTGTCTACAATTGTGTTTCTGGTCTTGATGGCTCCTGTATTACAACTTTTTCCTGTTGGACAGATATTAGCAGACCGATACACATATCTGAGTATCACGGGTTTTCTTTATCTAATTGCCACTGCTTTTTATTTACTGTATCTGAATGCAGTTAGAATAATCAGAATTCTAATAATTGTTGTTGCAGGTTTTGTTCTTGGCTTTGCATCTTATATGTCAAATAATCAATGTCGTATCTGGAGAGATGGTATGATGTTGTGGACACACGCAATAAACTATTATCCAGATATTCCCTTGCCATATAATAGTCGTGGTATTATATATAGCAAAAACAAGGATTACAAATCTGCATTGCAGGATTTTGACAGGGCAATAAGCATCAATCCGCGGTATTTGAATGCCTATATGAATCGTGGTAATATCTACAGTAGTATGGGTGATTATCCCCGTGCCCTCAGTGACTATAATACAGTGATAACAATAGACTCTACTTTGGTGGATGCTTATCATAATCGTGGTGTTCTATATTTTAATATGCAAGAGTATCGCCTTGCGCTAAGGGATTTATTGAGAATCAGAGAATTTGGTGGAAATGTGCCGGATCAAGTCATCAATTATGTGGAAAGTTTTATAGAGAAAGAAAACCGATAGATTAAGAATTGGAGCGGAAAAAAAGTTTAGCCGCAACTTCTAAGTTGGGGTATCAGTAATCAATTGCGTGAGAGAAGTTTTTTGACCTTCTGGTAGATGTCTGGCTTTGGCTCTGGATAATACCAGGTATAGAAATGATTGTTATGATACAGTGGGTCGGTTTCAATACTGAACCCAGACCTGTGAAATTCTTCAGTATGGGGGATGGGTGAAAATTCACACAGATGGGGATGAACTCCGAGACCATGGCACAATTTAATTCCATCTATGATTTCTTCATAAGATTGTCCGGGTATTCCGTAAAGCAGATACACATGAATCTGCTGTGGAGAAAACCCTGCCTCTTTTAGTATCTTTATAGATTTTAGAAACTCATCTGTATTGACTTTATTGCCGGTATACCTCTGAACCTGGGGATTTGTTGTTTCAAGGCTGAGATACATTGTTTTAAAGTTTGCCCTGAACATCAGTCGGGCGATCTCTTTATCAATGAACCTGCAATGCAGTCCATTAGAACTGTGCAGATTGATATTGATATTCTCAGCGATGATTTTTTCGAGAATGACTGGAAATCCAGGATTGCACAATAAGGCATCATCAAAAAATGCAATGTTCCGCGTTTTTTGCGAGAAATATGCGATTTGTTGAAGTATTAGTTTGACATCATAACAGGAGAATTCAGGCCACAGGATTTTGGTGGCGCAATAAGTACACCTGAATGGGCACCCTCTTGAAGTAATGATAACACCATAATTAAGAGAATCATAATGAGAAAAGTCGGGTATTATACCTTCTGTTTCTACGGATTTTCTGGCATACCCTTTATCCTGCAAAAATTTTATCAATTCTGTTTCAGCCCGACCAGGAATCACAAAATCTGCACCTGAATTCTTTTCTGCGTGTTCTTTGCATAGTGTAGCGTACAAACCGCCAAGCACGATCACAGCATCGGGAAATTTTTCCTTCAATATTTTCACTGCATGGGCTACGCCGAAGTACCAATAGGTCATTGAAGAAGTGACAAAGATTATATCCGGTCTTTTGAGTCTCTTAATTTGGTCTATGAATATTTGTTCAGGCATACCATATCTTTTGTATCTGCGTGGAATATTTGTGTAAAGATGTGGCTTAATAACAATCTCGTAGTAATACTTTCCCCTACCGTGGATGTCGGTTTTAGTTTCGGTTTTGAAAAATGGATTTGACCGGTCCATACAATCAATAAAATCAATATCAAAACCTGATTTTTTCAGTATGTCAGCAACAATTAGAAGTCCCATTGGTTTGTTCCAGAAATCAAACGCCTTAAAATCATAGATCCAGGGATTAACAAGTAATGCCCTCATAGGTAATTGTATTCATAACTAAGCAAATTTCAACAAAGGAAAGGGTCATTCACCCGAAGGTTATTCTACCCTTCAAGAATCAGGCATTCTCACATTCTGGTAATTGTGAAAATGTGAAAATAATGATGGAGGAAAAAGGATGCAAATGGTATTCCTTTATTGATGCATTATTGTTGTTATTAAGATTGTTATTATTGTTCAGCAAAACTGGATTGTGAATCAAAAGCGTATTTGCTCTAAATTTTCAATAAATAGTCTGAAATATTCTACATCTGGGAAGACACTTGAGAAGATTTTGACTGCAAACCGAATTGCTTGTTCAGGGGAGAGGCAGTATTGCATCCTTAAAAATTGGCTGCGTAGTTTTCTTACCTCTTCTTTGACATTTCTGTTTTTCATTATCACATCCGCAATTAATCCGGCAAGCGGACCGAAATCTTTCTCCTTCATACCAAATCTTGTCATTTCCTGAACACCCATTCTTATACCACTCGCATCAAGAAAACTTTCATCGTCAGGCAAAGCCTGGTAATTGGTAATGATATTGTTATTTTCAAGTCTTCTTGCCAGTTCATTACCACTTCCGTATTTTTTGACCCTTATCACGACCTGATGGGTCTCAGTAAAACTTTCGTTTTCATCCCCTTCCACATCAATACTACAATCTTTTAATGCACAGGCAAATGCCTTTGCATTCTTTATTACCTGAGTCTGGTATTCTTTTTTGAATGCATTCATTTCATAGGTTGCCATTAGTAATGCGAGCAAGGTTCCTAAATGATGATTGCTCGTTGAACCCGGAAAAGCCCTGCTCTTTATTTCAATCCAGAGTTTTGAAAACGGAGAATCTTTTGTAATTGTTGAGGCGATCACACCCCGCTGGGGTCCGAAAAATGTCTTATGGGTACTACCCGTTACAATATCCGCACCTTCCTTGAATGGTTCCTGGAATGCACCATAAAGACCAAGCACATGTGCCATATCAAACATCAATACTGGTCTTGGATTCCAGTTTTTTACAATATTATGAACGAATTCAACCGGCTCTCTATGCAAAAACATACTTTTACCGAAGACAATCAGTTCAGGTCTATTTTTGTCTAAAATCTCTGCGATCTTTTCCAGATCTGCCTTATGCATACATTCTTTTTTCACTGGAAAGTTTATGACATTTTCCTTACCAGTATCGGGGTTTTCCTCTACATAGTTGAATAGTGCGCCCATTGGTTGCGAACTCAAATGTCCACCTTTATTCAAATCGTTATTCATCACGAGTTTTAAACGGCTGAATGGTTCGCCTGGTTTCCGATCGCGATTGATGAATTTTACCATTGCCTTGAAGATTACTTCATTTGACATCTGACCGCTAATAGGTCTTAATTCAATGCTCGGACAGCCAAAATAATCAACCATTTCCTTTCTCAATTCTTCTTCAACATCTCTGATAAAATCGGTTCCCTGATAAAAATAGATCTCTTCGCCCTTCATTGTTCGGTGTTCAGCATACCTTCCAGATGGGTCAGAGATCTCACAGAGTTTTACCAACAAACTCGGCGTTGTCTCAGACGGAATCAAATTAATACATTCCCTCTGACGCCAGTGATTATTTTTCTCAATTCTTTCAACCAATTTCCCGACTTTTTCTGATAAATCTGCCAAGTTGCCTCCTTACAAGAATAATTATAACTGTTTTTTTCTATTAGTCAATTGTGCGATTTAAATAAAAAAAACTTGCGCCCTGACTTCTCTCCACATTGCAGATTCTAATCAAAATCGGTTTACTATAGGCTTGACTTTTGTCTTTCGGTAGATAATATTAAAAGTTATGAATACAGCGATTGTTGGTCTCCAGTGGGGTGATGAAGGAAAAGGTAAGGTCGTTGATTATCTGGCAAAGGATTATGATGTAAATGTTAGGTTCCAGGGCGGACCAAATGCCGGACATACGGTGTGGCGGAACAGCGAGAGATTTGTCTTTCACCAGATTCCCAGTGGCTTGTTGAACAAAAAAACAATCGGATTCATCGGTGCAGGTTGTGTACTTGATCCTGCAGTATTTCTTGAAGAGATAAATGGTTTGAAGAAATTTGACCCTGAAATTGAAGAGCGAATAAAGATTTCCAGATTCTGCCATTTGATAATGCCTTATCACATCCTGCTGGATAAGATCAAAGAAGAGACAACCCATGGCATTGGGACAACAAAAAAAGGGATCGGCGTTGCGTATGAAGATAAATATGCACGAATTGGAATAAGATTGGGTGATCTATATTATCCAGAGACCCTTGAAAAAAAATTGCGTGCGAATATTTCAAGAAAAAATCTTATTCTAATGGAGATCTACCATGCTGAACCCCTATCGGATAATGAGGTCGTGGACAAATGTTTTGAATATGCTGAAAAACTAAAAACATTTGTGACTGATGATTATGAGTTGATTAAGAAAGCAATTGCGGAGAAAAAGCAGATCCTGTTTGAGGGTGCACAGGGAATGCTGCTGGATATAAATTTTGGCACATATCCATATGTCACATCTTCTCATACAATTACTGGCGGCATATTCGTTGGCATTGGTGGCGTGCCTTTCAATCTTGAAAAGGTGATTGGTGTTGCCAAGGCATATACTACAAGAGTTGGGCTTGGTCCATTTCCTACTGAGGATACAGAGGAATTTGGTGAAAATCTTAGGAAATATGGCAATGAGTATGGCGCTACTACAGGCAGGCCCAGAAGATGTGGTCCATTTGATGCTTCAGTTGTGAAATATACGGCTCGTTTGACCAATGCTAAAGAATTATTTTTGACGAAACTTGATATATTATCAAATTTTGAAAAGTTGAAAATAGCCGTTGGTTATTCAAATGCAAAGGATTTTGATCCGTTTATTGCAGATGAATTGGAACCAGTATATGAAGAGATACCGGGTTTTAAGAGAGATATTTCCGATATTAAATCATTTGACCAGTTGCCTGCTGAGGCAAAAGAATATATCAAATTAATTGAGCATTACACGGGTATGAAAGTAACCTACATTTCAGTTGGTGCCTCAAATGAGGCAGTAATTCAAGTAAAGTGACACTCAACCAACAGATTTAACCTTTTGCCTATTTCATTGTCTAAAGTTTAGAAAAAATAAGGAGGTGTTTAATATGAAGAACGTACTTAAACTATGGGAACCGTTTCAGGATTTGGTAAGGTTTGATGACGATTTTGACCATATCTATGATTCTATGGTCAGGAGATTCTTTGCGCCTGAAGTTAGAAGCTGGATGCCCGCAATAGATATTGCTGAGAATAATGGCAATATTGAAGTGCGTGCAGAAATACCGGGTGTGAATAAAGAAGATCTGAAGGTTACGGTTGATGGTGATTTACTTTCCATTTCTGGTGAGCGGAAAAAGGAAAGCGAAACCAAAGACAAGAAATTTCATAGAATAGAACGTTACTATGGAAGATTCTCCCGGACCATTAATCTACCTTACAGTGTTGAAGCAGACAAGGTAAAGGCATCCTATAAAGATGGTATTTTGAATATCACCTTACCAAAACCTGAATCAGTTAAGACTAAAGAGATTGAAGTGGAAGTCAAATAAATCCACAAGGGGTCGGCTCTGTCGACCCCTTTTTTTGCTATACCTTTATTTGAGAATTTTTCTGTTGGGCACCATGGTTTCAAGAAATGGAGAAGAGTAGAAATATCCCTTGATTTTTTTGCAATAATCTATATAATCTTCTATGCCGCAAAGAAAATTTAAGACAAAAAAAATTCGTCAGCAAAAGATTAGAGAATTGATAGAAACTGAAGAAATATCCACACAGGAACAACTTGTTGCTGAACTTCTCAAACAGAACATTTCAGTTACGCAGGCAACACTTTCACGGGATCTGCATGAGATTGGTGTGGTCAAAGCCATCAAAGGGCTTGGTGATTATGTTTACAAAATTTCTGATGAATTCAGTAGTTCGCAACGTGAGTTAAAGAATAAATTCATTAGTTTTGTTCGGGAGATTAGAACAACAGGTAACCTGATATTGATAAAAACACCGCCCGGAGAAGCACAGGGTGTTGCCAGGGTAATAGACCTGGCTGAGATGGAAAGTATTCTCGGAACCGTTGCTGGCGATGATACGATACTTGTTGTAGTTGATAATGCCGAAAACACAAAGAAGGTCAAAAAAAGATTCCAGGATCTATGTGTTAAACCAAAAACAATAAAAACAATTGGTTAAATAATGGTCAAATAAAAGCATCCCGCTCCTAAATTATTTCGCACATCTAACTTCTAGACTCAATTCTTTACCCGACTTCTGAATTTTTATTTCGGTTTAATTGCCCCTTGACATTGTTCAAATTGTGAATATAATTATTCACTTTTTATAAATAATTATTCAAAGGGGGTAAAATGAATAAAGTCTTGCTCGCCTATTCAGGCGGTCTTGATACAACGGTGGCAATAAAGATGATTGAGGAAAACTATCATACCCGGGTTGCCACCCTGACCATAGATGTTGGTCAGAATGAAGATATACAGGGCATAAGGGATAAAGCCCTGACAATTGGTGCGGTCCAGGCATTTATATATGATGCCAGGGAAGAATTTGTGCAGGATTATATATTACCCGCGCTCAAGGCTAATGCCCTTTATGAAGGCGCATATCCACTTGCAACTGCACTTGCACGGCCATTGATTGTTAAACATATGGTAAAGATTGCAGAAAAAATAGGTGCAATATATATTGCCCACGGTTGCACAGGAAAAGGGAATGACCAGGTTCGTTTTGAGTGTGGAGTAGCAGCCCTCAATCCGGGATTGAAGACAATTGCACCAATGAGGGAATTCAATCTAAAAAGGGATTATGAGATTGAGTATGCAAAGAAAAATAACATTCCAATAGAAGAAAAAAAATCTGTTTATTCTATTGATGAAAATCTCTGGGGAAGGAGTATTGAGTGTGGTCCGATTGAGGACGAAACAAAAGAGCCACCTGAAGATGCATTCTTATGGACTGTATCTCCACAAAATGCACCTGATAATCCGGAATATATAGAAATTGAATTTAAACAGGGTATTCCTGTTGCTGTGAATGGTGAAGCGATGAGTGCCTTAAGAATCATAAATCAACTCAATCAAATAGGTGGAAAACATGGTATCGGCAGGATTGACCATATAGAGTCAAGGCTTGTCGGTATAAAGTCCCATGAAGTATATGAGGCACCTGCAGCAGTGATTTTGATCAAGGCACACCAGGATTTAGAAAAATTGGTTTTGACAAGGGATGTTTTACATTTTAAACCAGTCTTGGAAAATGTATTTTCTGAACTTGTCTATAATGGCTTATGGTTCAGTCCATTACGTGAGGCGATTACTGCATTCATTGATGAAACCCAGAAATATGTTTCAGGAATTGTGAAAATGAAATTGTATAAAGGTTCTCCAATTGTGGTTGGTCGTCATTCTGATAGGAGTCTCTATATTAAGAATCTTGCTACTTATGAAGGGATTGATGAATTTGACCAGACTAATTCAAAAGGATTTATTGAGATATGGTCTTTGCCTTTGAAAGCGAGCGCGAAGGTGAACCGAGAAAATAAGGTATGTTCAAAATATTCAGAAGTTGCAGTTATGCAGGGAGAAAAGATATGAAGAAAGAGGTTACAATCCCATTTGTTAATAACAAAATGCCCGGAAAAAATGGAAAGGAGATTATTGAACTTGAAGAGAAATATCTGGCAACGACAACCAAACATCTTCCACTTGTGGTCAAAAGAGGGAAGGGTTCAATCATTGAAGATGTTGACGGAAATAAGTTTATTGATTTTACTACAGGAGTGTGCGTGACAAATATTGGCATTGGACATAAAAAGGTAATCAATGCGATCAATAAACAGACAAAGGATCTTATCTACTTTGCAGGAACTGATTTCTCCTATGAGATTCAAGCCAGACTTGCAAAAAAGTTGACTGAGATAACACCCGGAAAATTCTCTAAGAAAGTTTTCTTTGCAAATTCCGGTGCAGAATCGGTTGAGGCAGGGATAAAGGTGAGCAAATGGTCAACAAAGAGAAATCAATTTATCGGATTTATCGGCGGATTTCATGGCAGGACAATGGGCGCAAATGCATTTATGGGTTGCAAGGTTGTCCAGCGGGAAAGGTATTTTCCGATGATGCCGGGTGTCTGGCAGTTGCCTTATGCCTATTGTTATCGCTGTGCATACCACAGTGAATATCCAGAATGTGATGTCTGGTGTGCAAAAATAATTGAAGAAATCTATTTCAAACAGCTTGTTTCACCTGAAGAGATTTCAGCAATCCTCGTTGAGCCGATTCAGGGTGAAGGTGGATATATTGTCCCACCTGATGAATTCTTGCAGGAATTGGCGCGTATCGCAAAAAAGTATGGCATTGTATTGATTGTAGATGAAGTCCAGACCGGTTTGGGAAGGACAGGCAAGATGTTTGCGATAGAATATACAGGAGTTGTTCCAGATATTATTACTGTAGCAAAAGGACTTGCATCAGGATTGCCCATAGGTGCCGCAATTTATGATGAAAAACTTGATTTCAAGGTAAAAGGTGCTCATTCAAATACATTCGGTGGAAATCCGGTATGCTGTGCTTCAGCACTTGCAACACTTGAGGTAATAGAGACTGAAAATCTTATAAAATTGGCGAATGAGAAAGGTAAATACATATTAAATCGCCTTAAAGAATTGAAATCGCGCTATGAATTCATCGGGGATGTGAGGGGTCGCGGCATGTTTTTTGCCTGTGAATTCATTACTGATCCATTCACAAAGAAGCCAAATCCTGCACTCGCTGACTATATCACTGAATTCTGTTTCCAGAAGGGACTCATACTTATGCCCTGTGGATTTTCTTCAATAAGGTTTGTGCCCGCACTGAATATTCCAATTAATCTTCTTGAAAGGGGATTTGATATTTTTGAAGCCGCCTGTACTAAAGCCGGAAGGAATTATGAAAAAATCAAAAATGGAATTAAAAAAACCAGTCTGGCATAAAAGATTCAAGGATAAAATAGATCCTGCAGTTGCACAGTTTATGGATTCAACAAAGGATGATGAATATCTGGTTCATTATGAGATAATGTGTTCAATGGCACACGCCGAAATGCTAAAAAAACAGAATATTATTACTAAACAGGAATTCTCAAAGATAAAGAATGGATTAAATAAGATATTGAAAGATTACAGAAAAGGAAAATTCTGCCTGTCATCCGAACTTGAAGATGTGCATATGAATGTTGAATTTCAGTTAAAGAAAGAAATCGGAGAAACTGCAGAAAGATTACATACTGCACGGAGCAGAAATGACTTGATAGCAACGGAATTGAGATTGTACTGTCGGGATACTCTCAAACGAATATTGAAAGGTATCATTGATTTACAGAAGGCGATTCTCAGAAAGGCTGAGAAGTATAAAACTGTAATTATTCCGGGCTATACCCATCTCCAGCAGGCACAACCAATGCTTGTCTCTTTCTATTTAGCGTCTTTCTTTTACAAATTCCAGCGCGACTTTGAACAACTCAATGAATTGCTCAAATGGATAAATGTATCACCACTCGGTAGTTGTGCATTTGCAGGAACGGGAATTGATATTGACCGTGGATTCCTCGCATACAAACTCGGTTTTAGAAAACCCTGTGAAAACACCCTTGATGGAGTCTCTGATCGTGATTTTCTTATTGATTTTTTGTATTATCTTGCACGCATTATGCTTCATATTTCAACGGTTGCTGAAGATTTGATTATCTTTTCTACAAATGAGTTTGGACTTGCTGGACTTGATGATTCAATTATGACCGGTTCCAGTATAATGCCCCAGAAAAGAAATCCTGATGTGTGTGAACTCTTAAGGGCAAAGACGGCGACAGCGGTCGGGAATCTGGTAGGGGCGATGACATTGTTGAAAGGATTGCCATCATCCTACAATCGTGACTTGCAGGAATTGAAATCCACATTACTCAAACAAGTACCTGAGACACTGCAATTTCTTGATATCACCAAATTGTTGATTATGAGATTCCAATTCAAACCTCCTGAAGAACGGTGGACAAAAATTGAAAATTTTATCTGCTGCACAGATCTTGTTGATTTCTTTGTAAACGAGGGATACAGATTTCGGTTTGCTTATAATCTTATTGGTGAATGCATAAGAAATTCAGAGTGTGATATCCAGAAGTTCATCAACCTCATTGCGGAGAAAACCGATATTCCGCCGCAAATTATCACGAAGAATCTTACCCCTAAAAATTCCATTATGAACAAGGTTTCTGCTGGAAGTACCGGCGTTAAATCAGCAGTTCATCAAATAGGACAAATGAAGACAAAAGTTATTAATAACTTGAGACTACTGCACGGACTTGACAATGAAAACTCAGGCGTCTAATCCCATCGAATCAACAATATTGCACCACAACTATTAAAAGCCAAAACATTGGCATTTATTTCCCCACCTTTGATAGGAGGGCACAAAGGATATTTTGGGGAAGAAGTTGACGCTAATGACTGTCTGTATACCGGATTTGAAATGGGCGGTACTGGACTTGAACCAGTGACCTTCGGTATGTGAGACCGACGCTCTGACCAGCTGAGCTAACCGCCCCAAAGGGGGAAGTGTCCCCCTTTTCTCCAAAAAGTTTGAACAAAGCAATACTTTTTGGAGACCTCTAATCCCCCTCGTTAACCTGTTCTTACGCATCATCCCCTGATCTTATAGGTTTACTCTACCAGAAAAAAATTCTAATCAAGCAAACCACCAGATCACGGGGGAGGGTTCCCCCTTAACAGATCGTAAGTGGTTAATGGGTTTGGATGCTGGATTGGTCTGTGGTTGTAGTTTTTGAACCATTTCCCACGCCCAACAACCAATCCAGTTTCTCAACCCTAACCCACCAACCATCCTTTAGGTTTGACTATTTCGCAACCGACGACGAGTTCCCAACCCTTTAAAGTTTCAATCTCCACCAGATAAATATAACTGTGAGCACGCTTAAACCGGATAACCCGAGGATAATCCAGAACGCATAGGGATGTCCCTGTAAAGGCAATGGGACATTCATAGAGAATACTGAAACAACCATCGTTGGAACCATAAGAAGAATAGTAATAATGTTCAAGACCTTTATCAAAATATTCAGATTATTGCTCACGATTGACGCCCGGGCATCCATCAGACTGGCGAGAATCTCAGAATAATTCTGTGCCTGTTCATAACATTGATTATTCTCAATTGTAATATCATCAATCAGTTCAAGAAGTTCCTGGCTTAAATCAAACTTTGTAGCATTATGTTTAATCTTCTCAATCAGCATACTATTTGAGTGAATAGCATCAAGGTAATAGACAAGGCTCTTCTCCAGTGAGAACATATTTATCAAATAGCGGTTTTCCATTGAACGGTTTATTTTCTGCTCCAATTCATCAGTTATCAGGTTGATAACCTTCAAATGGTCTACAAAATGGTGGATTGAGCGATAAATGATCTTTAGCAGCAATTCATTTAGATTTGAAACATTTGAAAACAATTTACCATCAAAAAGTGTAATATCTTCAGCAGAAACAATAATCAGAAATTTCTTAAATACAAAAATGCCGACGGTGGGAACTTTGAACAATAACTGGTCCCGCGCTTCATATTTTTTCGGTCTTTTGAGAATGATGGCGATGTGTTCGGGCTCAAATTCCAAACGTGCCAGCTCGTTAGGATCAAGGGCAGAAACGAGAGTGTGCTCATCAATTTTGTAATTTTCGACAAGTAATTTCTTTTCACTATCATCTGGATTAATACAGTAATGTATATGGGCTGTTTCTTTTTCAGTTTCTACAATTTTGTTATGAACAATTTCAAAGTGTCTTAACAAGATCGTTCCCTGATAACTCTTCTGCCAACTATCCGGTACTTACCGGATAGAATCAGATTTATTGCCTCCGTATAAATCCTGTGCTCTTCCTTGAGAATTCTCTGTGCCAGGGTATCCGGTGTATCATCGTCAAGGATTGGGACTACTGCCTGGGCAATGATAGGCCCGCCATCTACTGTATCATCAACAAAGTGCACTGTACAACCAGAAAATTTTACACCGTATTCAAGTGCTTTTTTCTGAACTTCAAGTCCGGGAAATGCGGGAAGAAGTGAAGGATGGATATTCAAAATTCTACCGGCAAACGCCGTGAGGAGCGGTTGTTTTATGATACGCATAAAGCCTGCAAGACATACAAGCGCAACATTATGTTCCTTCAGAACCTTCACATAATTTTCTTCATATTCGGGTAGAAGCCAGGTTTTTTTTGGGCCGGGGTCAAGATACAATGCTTTGATATTATGTTCTCGCGCAATTTCTAAGGCACGGGCATCTGGATTATCACTGATAACAAGAGCGAGATTTGCATTACAGGTTCCGTTTTCAATGTTTTTGATTATGGCTTCAAGATTTGAACCTCTACCTGAAGCCAGCACGGCAATATTATTATTCATAGTTCAATTTTATTCAGTCGCGACAAAAAGTCAAGGCAAGAATTTTGATTATACATTCATTATGTGTTCAGCAGGATTGATGTCATATTTCTGCGGATAGACTGCCCTTATAATTCTAACCTTCTGGTCTAATTCCATATCAATAATTGGTCCATTGGTTTTTTCTTTTTTGCTGTCCAGGACAATCTTGATTATTGGTCTGTCAATATGGGCAGGATTTTGACGCAGGACAATGGCAATTGCACCATTGTCCAGTTCCAGACAACTGCTTACAGGATGGAGCCCCATGATCTGTATAAAAACCTTTGTCAATATTGGATCAAACAAGGTGTTAATATTTAACCAGAGGACTCTGATGGCAATTACCGGCAAATAGGGAAGAAGCTGATATGGTCGGGAAGTGGTCATTGCATCATATGCATCACAGATACGTATGATCCGGGCATACAAAAGGGGCTGGATCTTGGGGTCTGGTTTTTCAGGATAGCCAGTGCCATCATAATTCCAGTGGTGTTGATAAGCAGTCAGCAGTGATGTAAAAGAAACTTCATCAAGACCTCTTGTCTTGATTATTTCGCTTACGCCATATAAAGAATGACGTTTGAGCAATTCCCATTCTTCCTTGGTTGGCGCATCTGGCTTATCTATTATTTCTTTTGAAATTGCAACTTTTCCAATATCATGAAGTAATCCCGCAGTGCCCAGTTTGACAAGATTTTTTCTATCCAGGTCAAGACGTTGTCCCACGGCCAGTGCAAGTACTCCAACATTAAGTGAATGATTGTATGTATACTCATCAAAATTTTTTATGGTGGTCAGTGCGGTCAATCCAAACTCATCTTCAGACAGGCTATCAATAAGTGTATATATCACCCTTCTAAAACTACGGGTATCAACAGGTTGTCTGTTCCAGAGATTTTTTATTAGATTTTTTGTTACCTTCAGTGCCTTGAAATAGGTTTTGCGAGTTTTTTCACCGTCTTTTAAGAACTCAGGAGCAATTTCTTCCTTCTCAGTTATGAAATCAACCTGGATAGAACCAAATCCTGCCTGATTGTATTTTTGAATGAATGCCTCTCGTTCATATTTAAAAAGGGAAGCGAATTGTAATATTTCCTGTGTTTTCAAATCAGGTAGAAATGTGATAGATTTTATTCCAAGTTTTTTCAGATTTTCCTCAATAAACAATTGACCTGCATAACCTTCAATCTCAAAGCGCATCCGGACTTTATTAAAGAATATGTAGTCCCGGTAGCGCAATATTTCAATCTGTCTGCTCGTCAGAAGTAATTCATTCACCTGCTTGAGAAATCTGCTTACCAGATTTCTGATAACATCATTATTGAAATCGTACACAAATGTGGCTTTGATCAGTGCGTAAAGAGTGGCAACAAAATCTCTACCGGGGTCAGCCATTGTTATTCCTTTTTCAAGTTTTTATCCACAAATTTCAGGGCAGTCTCACATACTGCTCTAATGTCTTCGTTCTTTTTTTGGGTTCCTCTTTTGAGAACTTCAATTGCCTTTTCATTGCCGATTTTTGCCAGGGTCTGGGCAGCGAGTTGTCTTTTGATCAGGTATCTTTGCCTGCCAAAAAACACCCATTTACAGAGGATTTGTTCAAGGTTTTTTATTAACCTGCCATCATGCGTGGCTGCTAAACAGTTGAAGTATGCCCTTTGCTCATTATAATTTTGCTTCAAGAAATTGCGACTCTTTATTGTCTTCATTAATTGGTGATAGATTGCAGAGTAGCGTAGTTTTTCAAGAGACTGTAGCACTTTTATTCTCACTTCTTCTTGAGGGTCATTTAGCAGTTCAGCGACCATCTTTGCCTCATTAAATTCAGTGAAGGCGTCAATTATTGCAATCCGTATTGAAGGAGAGGGATGTAGTATAAGAGTTTTCAAGTAGGGTATCACCGTGCGATTTTTTATCAACCCGAGTATCACAATGACGCTGGTCAGGGTTTTGATGTCGTTACTTTTCAGGAATTCTAACAAAGGACCTGGATCGCCCTGGCATAAGTATGCCAGTCGGTCCTGTAAAATCTTCAATCTTTCCAGATTTTTGATACTCCTTAGAATACGAACAAAATTGGGTACTGATTTTTTTGAAAAGAAACCAACCAGGGCAACAAAGTCATTGAAAGATTGGTCATCAAGTGTATCAGGAAGTCCGCCAAAGCCCACAATCATTGCTTCGTTTTCAATGCGTGCGATGAGATTGATGTCTGCGTAGTTCCACAATTGATTAACAATCAAACAGGCGTTAGAAAAATCATTTGTATTAATGCACAGTTCCAACATTTCAACAAGGGAGTCAATAATTTCTTCAGACCTAATTTTCTTAAATACATCTATCAGGGTGGTGATGATAATACCAAGTGAAATTTTGTTTTCATCCTCAGCAATTGCAGATTTTAGTGTTCTTAATTCTTCTGGTGTTATTTCGGCGACGATCTTATCAGCAAATCTTATTTTTTCCTTGGTTAGAAACTGATCTGTGACTTCGTCATAGTCTACCTCCAATTTTGGAATCTGCGGAAGGGCATACGCAAGTTTCTCTTCATCTTCTTCTTCAACCACATAGAAACTTATGTGCGTAAAATCACATTCCCAGAGATTCAGTGCAATGTCCTGTTCTCGGTCAGTGCGACTGATAATTTCAAGAAAGATTAATAACTCATCCGAGGTAATACCTTCGGTGAATCTTATCTCCCGAATTCCGTCACGAAACAGTCTGAATGCAATGCTGATATCTTTTTCAGTTTCTTCGTATATTATGTTATCCTCGTAACGGATTGAAAATCTATCTATCTGGAGGATGAGGTCATAATTGGTTCTGAGAAATTCTATAAGGTCCTGACAAAATTGGGTGAAAAAACTATTGAATGTTGGATGGCTTGTCTGGTATATCTGTGCTGCCTTTATGGTTTTGGCGAGCTCATTTCCGAGGTCCTGGATTCTAACAGGCATCACCATTAAGTATAATCAAAGGGCAAAGAGTGTCAAGGTTCGCAATTTTATCATTTTCAATTGGTATCTAAATTCTTATTCTTATTTCCTATGATATAGAAGTTTTTGTTCCTATTGACATATCACAATTTCCATATATAATCAGTCAGTTTATGAAAAATCACTATGATGTAATGGTAATAGGAGGTGGGCCAGTCGGTTCTTATACTGCACACCAACTTGTCCAGAATGGTTTCAATGTTTGTGTTGTTGAACAGAAGAGCATAATTGGTAATGGTGTTGTTTGTACAGGAGTCATCAGCAAAGAATCATTTGAGCATTACAAACTACCCCCAGATTCAATTCAAACCCGAATCACTTCTTTTTTGTTTGTCTCACCCAAAGGTCAGAAACTGAAATATGACCATTCGGATGTTTTTGTTTATGTGGTAGATAGAGACCTATTTGACCAGAAATTAGCGGAAAGAGCCCATAGAGCAGGGGTTAGATATGTTCTTGGCGCCCGGATTACATCTGTTGAGGAATGTGGTAGATATTTTAAAATTCCGGTGGATGGTGAACATTATTTTGCAAAATTTGTAGTACTTGCAACCGGCGTTAATTACCAGTTACATAAAAAGTTCGGTCTGGGAGGACCCCAGCGGTTTCTTTATGGTTCACAGGTTGAGTTGCCTATGCATGTTGATGATACGAATATTGAAATCCATATTGGTCAGCAATATGTACCGGGGTCATTTGCGTGGGTTGTTCCATTGAGTAGAAGAAAAGCCCGCGTTGGCATGATTCTGGGAAGAAATGGGAAGAAATATCTGCAGAGATTTGTTGAAAAGAAGTTAAGATTCAATAATTGTTCTAATCTTATGCAACAGATAAAGATCAAACCTATTGCTTATGGTCCTGTCAAAAGGAGTGTTGTTGGAAGGATAATTGCGGTGGGTGAGGCAGCGGGTCAGGTGAAAACCACAACCGGTGGTGGTATCTTTATGGGATTGTTATGTGCCGATATTGCTGTGGATAAATTGACTCGGGCATTGAAAAAGGGCGTGTCCATTGATGATTATGATGTTACCTGGCGCACTGCCCTATCTTCTGAGTTGGAAATAGGTAAGAAGGTTCGTCAGGTTGCATTGCAGTTGGATGACCATGCCATAGAGACATTATTTACTTTTATCAAAAACAATCGTTTCTGGGTGAACCTGCTCACCCCCAAAATCAATTTTGACTTCCACTCAGATCTATTCTATTATTGTCTTAAGGGTTTTTCCTTTTTGCTAAAAGGCTCTTGACACTCTGACCTTTTTAGATATAATACATAATATGAGAAAATACGCTAAGGACAATGATTTTATTGCCCGGATCCGGGAAATCAGTCAGCAGAATATTGCTGATTGTTATCAGTGTGGTAGATGTACTGCAGGCTGTCCATTTGCTGAATTTATGGATGAGCCTCCCAATCGTATAATTCGCTGCATCCAGCTCGGATTGAAAGAAGATGTTATTAGAGCACAGAGTCCCTGGTTCTGTGCTGCCTGCCTTGTCTGCGAGACAAGATGTCCAAGAGGTGTTGATATTCCGCGCATAATGGAAGCCGTGCGAACACTCCACTTACGGGCTAAAGAACAGCTACTTGATATTGATAAGATTGATAAGGAAATACTGCAGGATGCCCATCCGCTTGTTTTGATGAGTGTGTTGTATAAATATTCGTATTAATTATGAAGATATCATATTATCCTGGTTGTGATTTATATACAAAAGCAAAGGTCTTGAATGAATCCATAAAGGAGTCATTCAAAGCGGTTGATATTGAATTGAAAGAATTGGCAAATTGGTATTGTTGTGGCACAACCTTTACCCTGGCAAGGGACAACAAGATGTCTTTGATTGCGCCTCTGCGTGTTCTTGCGAAGGCTCAAAAAGAGAATGGAGCAGTTCTCGTTCCCTGTTCAATTTGCTACAACACTTTGAAGAGGGCAAACTATATCTTTAAGAATGACCCTGATACTCTGAACATCATAAATGAACATCTTGGGGAGTCCTACGATGGCAATGAGTTGATCATCCATCCTTTTGAGTTTATAAAAGAGCATCAGGAAGAATTCAAAAGGGGTGTGAAGAAAAATCTTGCGGATTTGAAACTTGGATGCTACTATGGTTGTTATCTTTTACGGCCAAAAGACGAAATAGGATTTGATGATCCGGAATCACCGACAGTGATTGAGGAGTTTGTTCGTCTGATCGGTGCCACACCAGTCAGTTTCCCTCTGAAAGTTGAATGTTGTGGTTCGTATCTTATTATCAATTCGCCTGAAGCAGCGCTGGAAGCCTCTTACAAAATTTTGAAGAATGCGCAGGAAAGAGGGGCTGAGGCAATCATAACTTCCTGCCCATTATGTCATTACAATCTTGATAATTTTCAAAGTAAGATCTCAGCGATGCATTCGGATCACAAATCTATACCAGTGTTCTATTTCAGCCAGATAATGGCGATTGCCTTTGACCTGCCTGTACAAACCTGGGGACTGGAATATAATAAAGTTTCACCTACAAATTTGCTAAAGGATCATAAATTACTATGAAAAACTATGAAGCAATGTTCATTTTTCATCCAAACCTGAAGGATGAACAATTAGAAAAGGAAGCCGGTGCTGTTGAAAAAATCATCAAGACGAGCGGTGCCGGTAAAATGAAGTACCAAATTTTGGGGAAGAAAGTATTGGCCTATTCAATTGCGAAACAAAAGGAAGGATTCTATGTGAACTACGAGTTTTCAGCACCACCTTCAAAAATTGTTGAGATAAAAGATAAATTGAAGCACCGCGATAATATTTTGAGATTTATGATTATCTCAAAGGAGAAACGAAGATGAGTCAATTAAGATTGGGTTATTTGAATTCGGTGTATCTTATTGGACGCCTTGTTGCTGACCCGGAATTACGTTACACCCAGAAGGGAGCACCGGTTTGTTCTTTCAGAATTGCCACGACACGCCGTTTTAAGAACCGGGAGTCAGGTGAAACTCAGGAAGAGACCCTCTATATCACAATTGTTGCGTGGCGTCGTCAGGCAGAACTGGTAAATGACTTCCTGAAGAAAGGTAGCGCAATATTGATAGAGGGAAGGCTGAGGTCAAGACAATGGGAGACAGAGAATAAGGAAAAAAGATCGGTGATTGAAGTGGTTGCCCACAGGATACAATTTCTTGATCTTCCTGAGTCCAGTGCTGATTCTGGAGGCAATGCGCCGGTAGAAGTAGAGACTGAATCAAAGGAAGACGAAAGCATTGATACACCGTTTTAAATAGAAAGGAGCAGGCAGTGGCAAAGAGATGTCGGTTATGTGAAAGTAAGATAAAAATCCTGGATTACAAAGATACCCCACTATTGAAGGGATTTGTAAACGAAAGAGGAAAGATACTACCAGCAAGGATTACAGGATTGTGCACTCTGCATCAGCGCAAGCTTGCCCAGGCAATTAAGCGCGCCCGGGAGATTGCCTTACTCCCCTATGAGATGAAGTAGAATGAAAGTAATTCTTACTAAAGAAGTCAGTAAATTAGGAAAGCGGAACGATATTGTTGAGGTTAAGGACGGTTACGCAAGAAATTATCTATTACCTAATAAAATGGCAATTCCTGCCTCGGAAGCAAATGTTAAGGGTCTTGAAAAAACATTGAGACACTTTTCTAAGGGTGCGGAGAAGACCAGAATGATGAGCGAACAGATTGCGGAAAAACTCAATGAAATAAGCGTTAAGACAAAGATCAAGATCGGTATTGATGGGAAATCATTTGGTAGTATTAATCCCCAGGATATTGTGGAATTATTAAAAGCCGAGAATATTGAGATTGATAAGAAACAGATTATGCTGAAAGAACCCATACGACATCCTGGCATTTACGATATTACCGTGAAACTACCCCAGCATGTATCAGCAGTCTTTAAGTTGGTCGTGATTGAGGAGGGAGAGAAATCTTAGAGGTACTTGTAACCGGTGTCGTTGAAGATCAGCAATTCCACAACTATGTGGTGTTGCTAAAAGAAAAATATGGTGAGCGTACTTTACCAATATGGATTGGCGACAATGAAGCCATGTCAATTGCAATGTGTCTTGAAGGGGTAAAACCTGCAAGACCTCTGACCCATGATTTGGTAAAGATAATACTTGATGCCCTTGAGAGCAGGATTGTAAAGATTGTGATCAATGATCTAAAAAATGAAACATATTTTGCCCGGATTTATCTTGAAACCGACGGCAAACTTCTTGCGATTGATGCCCGACCTTCAGACTCCATTGCCCTTGCCCTGCGCGTGAATGCAACAATTTTTGTTGAAGATAATATTATGGATAAGAACGGGCTTGTCTTCAAGGGTGATAGTGTAGAAGAAGAACTCAAGAATAAACTGCGCAATACAAAACCAGAAGAGTTTGGCAAGTTAGAAATTAAATAATTATGTAGTAAGTAGTAGGTGGCAAAACTGTGAAACCAGACCTACTGCAGATAAGAAAAAACTGGGAAGAGTTTGCGAGAAAAGATCCCTTATGGTCAATCCTGCCAATTCCTGAAAAAAAAGACAATCGTTGGAATATAGAGGAATTGTTTGAAACCGGACATAGAGAAATATGTTCGGTTATGAATTATGTCAGGGGTCTAAAAATAGATACTGAATACCACCGGGCTCTGGATTTTGGTTGCGGAGTTGGTCGTTTGACCCAGTCATTGTGTGAATTTTTTGATGAGTGCATCGGAGTTGATATTTCCTTTCAAATGCTTCAGCTTGCCAATCGTTACAATCAACACAAGGACCGCTGCAGATATATCCTGAACTGCTCTTCAGACTTGAGAATCTTCAAAGATGAGATATTTGACTTTATCTATTCAAATATTGTATTTCAACATTTACCACCAGACTTGACCCTTGGATACATTAAGGAATTTATGAGAATCTTAAGGAAAGGTGGTATCATTATTTTTCAGATTACTACAGATGTCGTCGGTATCAAGAATAAAGTGCGGCGAGCACTTAACAATGTATTGCCTGATGCTTTGCGCCATCTGTATAAAAAATTGCGATATAAGACCTGGGCAATCAAGGATATGTATTATATAAAAACAGAAAAATTGAATGATTTCATTATAACAAATGGTGGAAAGATTGCTGACATTGTTGACGATACATCATCTTTGCCCAGATACGAAGGCAAAAGATACTGTATTACCAGGTAGAAATTCTGGTAAAAAACCGGTCCAGACAAATAGTAAATTTAGATTGTAGAAATGGAGCCAGTTGATCAGAGAAATGTTCCAATCACAGAGAATATTGACTATCAGGTGAATTTAATTATAATGGGCTATGATTATTGACCCTGTTGACCTGAAAATTTTAAGACATCTTGAAGCACAGGGTTATATTCCTGTTAACGAGATTGTCAACAAATTTCACATTGCCTCGGATGAAATTTTTCTACGTGTCAAGAATTTTGAGGAGCAGGGCTTGATAACTGGCTATAGGATAAAGTTGTTTACACCCGCAATTGCTGGAGGCAAATGGTATCGTGGTTGCGCATTTGTGGATGCGGATGTTGAACCAGACTTGAAGACTGTCTATCCGCTTATAGAGGAAGTTGTTGTTAATACTACGATACCACCTGGAATATTACCTGCTTATTCATATATATTTTATGGGCGTGACTTGAAACACTGTTATCGGTTGATAAGCAAGACTGTCGGTGTAAAATATGTTGAACTTTACAAAATCTCAGAATACAATTTCCTGGTGCCGAGAGAATTGACGAAACAGGAATGGCAGTTGATCAACCAGTTGATTCGTTCCAAAATCACCTTCAAAAGAATCTACGAGATCCTTGATAATCCTGCAACTGATACTGATGTTCAGTTGGCTCGGTTGATGCTGAATCGCAAAAATCTTCGCGGTATTTTCTCGGTTTTTCCTAATATTAATTGGAGTCTTATCAAAAACTTTACACATATGCATCTTGCGATTACGACCAAAATGAGACCCAATGAGTTGCGAACATTTCTGAGAAGTTATGGCATTCCTGCAGATATTTATAGCAAATTCAAGAGACGGTATCTACAATTAGAGTTTGATCTCTGGGGCTTTGCAGAAATGGCTAAGGTTATGAATCAACTGAAAAAAGAACGGCGTGTTGTAATTCATGGTATTTCAATTGCCCATCACAATGAGATTTGTGATGATTGGATAAAAACCTTTGTTAAAGAAAAGGCACACTAATTGATGAAAAACTTTCTTCTTTCAGTTATTCTTTTTGTTCTGGTATTGGGAAATTTTGCCTGTAAAAGTGAGAAAAAAGAAGTTAATGAGAAAAGTGAACCTGTGTATAGTGAGGTCAAAAGAACCTTGAAAAGAAATGAAAATTTAGCCCCGGCATTGAGAAATCTTGTTACTGATCAGCAACTTTCCGAATACATTCTTAGATTGCTTGAACTTTGTGATTTCCCTTTTCGTAGATGCTTACCAGGTGATTCCTTGATTGTTTTGAAGGAAGATAATGTATTCAAAAAACTCACATATTTTCAGAATCCGATGACTGTCTACTATATAATAAATAGTGGCAAATATATCAGTCTGGCGATGAAATATCCCTATATTTCACATATCAAAACCTTCTTAAAGGGTAGTGTAAATTCTACACTTTATGAATCAATGCTAAAAAAGGGAGAGACGCCAATGCTTGTTTATAAGTTTGCGGATATCTTTGCCTGGGAGATTGATTTTACCACAGAGACCCAGAATGGTGATTCTTTTATCATCGTGTGTGATAAGATTTTTTGTGACTCACAGTTTGTGGATTACTCAGATATTGTTTTTGTTCAATACAAAGGCAAGATTGGAGACTATTATGGTGTGTACTTCAATGACCCAACAGGCTATGATGATTACTATAATCTGAAAGGTGAATCCTTGAGAAAGGCATTGTTAAAATCGCCATTAAGATATAGTTCAATAAGTTCCTATTTTTCTAAGAGGCGGTACCATCCAATATTAAAGGTCTGGCGCCCTCATCATGGACTTGATTATGCAGCTCCGGTAGGCACACCGGTTTCTTCAATCGGCGATGGAGTTGTTACTTTCAAGGGGTGGAAAGGTGGTTATGGCAATCTGATTGAAATAAGACATAAAAATAACTTTAAAACGAGATATGGACACTTATCAAGATTCGCTAAAGGAATATTTCAGGGGAAAAATGTCAAAATGGGTGAATTGATAGGTTATGTTGGTTCAACCGGTCTATCTACCGGCCCACATTTACATTTTGAATTACATAAGGATGGTGTACCGATAAATCCTTTGACTGTAAAATTGCCAAGGGCACCATCGGTGAAAAAAGAATATCTTAAAGAATTTGAAAGGATGCGCGATTCATTATTGACTATGGTTTCAAACAATCCATTTGAGTCCCAAAATGATACTTTACAAGTTCAGTAAACACGAAATTCAACATAGGAGGTTAAATGCCAATACATTTAAGGGCAAACAAAGGTGATTATGCAAAAACAGTCCTGGTTGTCGGTGACCCACAGAGGGCAGAGGTTATAAGCCAGAGATTGTCCAATGCAAAATTGGTGAATAAAAATCGCGGGTTGTTGGGTTATACTGGATTTTATAAAGGCAAAAAGATTTCTGTCCAGACAACAGGAATGGGCTGTCCATCCGCAGCAATTGTGGTAGAAGAATTAATGCAACTTGATACAAAAAGGATAATTCGTATTGGAACCTGCGGGGGTATTGCCCAACATATAAACTCCTTGGATATGATATGTGCATTGACTTCTGCACCATATGATGGCACAACGAATTCTTATCTCAATGGAGAACCTGTTGCCCCTTATGCAACATTTAAGATATTGAAGACCGCAAATGATATTGCAGAAAAAATGGGATTGAAATTGTATTTTGGTGGTATTGCAAGTGTTGATGTATTTTATAGTCCGGATCCTGAATATGTGCCAAAACTCCAGAGAAAAGGTATTCTTGCAGTTGAAATGGAAACGAGTTTGATTTATTATCTTGCGAACCGTAGTAATTTAGAGACCGCTTCATTCCTCCTTGTTTCAGATGTGGTTGGTAGGGGAGAGGAATTTACAAAATTTGTCACGGATGAAGAATTAAAACGCGGGATGGAGCGATTAATAGAACTTGTGCTTGAGGTATGTTATGTCCTTGAATAGTCTACGATTGTCTGGAGTTTTTTTGTATCATGCCGTGTAGGTTTATAGGAGGAAAAAATGGATAAATGGCGTTGTGGAGTATGTGGATATATATACAATCCCGAAATTGGTGATCCTGAAAATGGCATTGTCCCAGGCGTATTATTTGAAGAACTGCCTGATTCCTGGGGATGTCCTGATTGTGGTGCTGAAAAAGAATTATTTGAGCCCTGCGCTGAGGAAGATGATTCCGGGCTTTATTAGAATTTTCAGATGAAACGAAGCATAGATTTACTGCTTTTGATTATCTGGATTGTGGTTATCTTCGTGCTTACTGGTTATCCAGGGTTGGAATCTCCAAAGATAAAAGAATTCCCGATAGATAAATTTTATCATTTTCTCTTGTTTTTTATCTATGGATTGTTGGCAATGAGGACATTGAATATTGCTGTTTATTTTTCAACCGGTATTCTTATCATTATCGCAGCCGAGGTCCAGCAAATCTTTGTGCCTGGTCGGGACTTTGAAATTCTTGATATGGTCGCTGGTGGTTTTGGTTTAGTTGTAATCTACTTGATATTTGTGTTAAGGAGACAGAGAAAGAAATGATCTATCAAAAACCCAGAGGAACCCGGGACATTTATGGTGGTGAATTGGAAAGGATTGAACTTGTCAATCTGCAGGCAAGGAATTTTTTCAAATTGAATGGATTTAGTGAGATAAAAACTCCAACCTTTGAATCTATTGAACTATTTGTTCGGTCAATTGGAGAACACACTGATATTGTAGAAAAAGAGATGTATACCTTTGAACATGATGAGAAATTATTTGTGCTACGTCCCGAGGGCACAGCCTCGGTTCTGCGCGCGGTGATTGAAAACAAAATCAGCCTGCCCTGTCGTTTCGTTTATATTGGCAATATGTTCCGCAAAGAGAAACCCCAGAAAGGTAGGTATCGTGAATTCTTGCAGATTGGTATAGAATTGATTGGTGAGTCCGCACCTTTTTATGATGCAGAGATAATTAACTTAGGTAGAATGTTTCTGAATTCAATTGGCGCGGCTCAGTTTTTCATAGAAATAAATTCTATTGGATGCCCGGTCTGCAGACAACAATACAAAAAAACTCTGGACAATTATCTCCAGTCCAGAATGAATAAACTCTGTGCTGATTGTCGTAGAAGATTTGAAAAGAATTTTTTGAGGATATTTGATTGTAAAAATGAAGTGTGCCAGGATATTTATCAGAATGCGCCGAAGGTCACTGATAACTTATGCGCAGGTTGTGCTGACCATTATGAAAAAACGAAGCAGTTTCTGAAGAAAGTGGATATTGAATACAGGGAAAACAAAAGACTTGTCAGGGGACTTGATTATTACACACGGACGGTATTTGAATTCAAATTGAAAGGTCTTGGTGCCCAGGATACGATTGTCGCCGGTGGAAGGTATGATCTATTAATGAGGGAACTTGGTGGCAATGATACACCCTGTGTTGGATGGGCAATGGGTGTGGAAAGAATGTTGCTTGCCCTGCCCGAAAATCTCCCGGAAACAAAAAAGAAAAAAACATTCTTTATTGCCGTGATGGGTGAAGATTTATTTGATGAAGGCGTTAAATTGAGAGATGTCATTATAAACAAGCTTGGCATTTGTATTGTTGGTAATCCGCTTGATAAGATCAAGGCACAACTAAAAGATGCCAATCATTACAAGGCAGATTATGTTATTATCTATGGAGAAGATGAGGCACGGGATGGTGTTTATACAATAAAGGATATGGCAACAGGTGAACAAAAAAGAGTTGTTAAAGATGAGTTGAACAAGTTTTTGGAAATTTTAGAGTAGAAAATTTATTCTTGAAACTATGTAGGAGGCATTTCTAATGCCGACAAAATATCAAAACTATGTAGGAGGCATTTATAATGCCGACACAATCACAAACCATATTTTGCACAATAGTTTAGTTTTTCCCCCCAAATTGGTGCTAAAACATGTCTTATTGATAAAAAATGTAGCGGTGCGATTCATCGCACAAAAGCACAGAGCAACAGCAAGCAGTTGCACTCCATAGCAATGTCGGATAAATCCGACCCCTACAACTCGGGAAAAACTTACTACTTACGAGCGAAAAAAAGGGGCACCTTTGGTGCCCCTTTTTTAATAATCTCAGATTAGTGTATCACCACAACCTTGCCGAACTTTTTGGCATTGTCAGTCTTCAGTTCAACGAAATATATACCATTTGGTAGATTCAGTTTCTGGCTGATCTTGTGTTCGCCTGCGGAAAGTTTCTGATTCAAGACCTGCTCAACAAGCCTGCCATTCAGGTCATATACCTGGACCTTAACCAGTTTTTGCGAGTTCAGTGTAATCTTCATATTTAGTATCTTATTCGTGATGGTGTTGCACACAAAATCTTCTCTTATTGCTGACTGACTCGTATTCTCTTCAATGCCAATAAGACCGACACCACCGGTTATTGCATAGGCAAAGCCCATTGGTGCATTTGGAACATTCTGACCAGCGATAGTCAGTCTCCAGACACCGGTGGCTGGACTATTTATCCTGAAGCACTCTTCAACATTACTGTTATCCCAGGTCGTGGGATTGGCAGTTGATTGGCCGCCTGTATACTGATTTCCACGATAGTATGTGCCACCAGGCGCAGTCAGGGTTACATTCAGGTCATTTACGAGTGTTGGATTGGCATTCGCTGCTGCAGCAGTATCGGTCCAGGCAACAGCAATCCTTAATGGAATGGTTGAAGATGTAACAGTAAATGAATCAATCACCGACTGTCCAGTACCCACACCAACTGTATCATCTTTTATAATCAGTTTTCTTGTATCACCGGTAAAATACAGGACACTATCCACATCAATCCGGCCCCAGCCAATATCAAAACTTGGGATCGTGTAAGAACCAACATTTGGGTCGCAGGAGACCATGGCCATTGCCCTTAACAAAGCAGCGCTCTGGTATTTTATTGAATCCGCAGGATTTGCCGCACCTGATGGATAATAACCAGCAAGCAGATAATGTCTGATTAATCCAATAGAACCATTTGTTGCTGGTGTCGCCATACTGGTTCCCGACATGCTCCAGTATGAACTTGTTGTGCCACCCTGGGCAGAATAAATTACATCTCCTGGTGCCACTAAATTGGGTTTAATTCTGTTATCCTGGGTTGGACCACGGCTTGAGAATGAAGCAATTGCATTGGACAAAGTGCCATTCTGGGTTGCACCAACTGTGATGACATTTTTGGCAATACCTGGATTACGGAGTGTCATTGTTGAGTATTCATTCCCTGCAGCATAAAGATTCAGAAAATTCGGATGGGCATAGATATAGGCGTCAGTAGTAGCGTCCTGGGTCAGGTATGTGCCACTTGAATTACTCCAACCCCAGGAACCAGAATGCTGTAAGATATTGTAACCGAGTCCCCGACCAAGATAAATTGTATCATACATTGGAGTCAGGTTTGTAGAAACCACAAGTCCTCCAGAGGCATTGCCGATATCACAGAAATATATCCTTGCCTCTTTTGACATACCATCATAGGCACTTGAGCCTAACAAAGTATCATTACCCGCAACCGTGCAATTTACATGGGTGCCATGCCAGTACCCACCACCACCAACATCACCGAATGCTGCTCCTTGGTATACTTTGTAGCCAACTACCTTACGATGATTCGGGAATACTCCAGGTGCAGTGATGGGATACGCTGAATCGTAAAACTGGTAATGTGCGGTATGGATTCCTGTATCACTTGAACTGAGAACAACACCTCTGCCCAGAACACCTGCAAACCATACTCTCCTTGCTCCAGGGTCTGGTGGCACAGAAGAACGCCAGCCAGTCTGGGTTACCCACTGACAATTATTATTTGCAAGGGTTGGTTCAGTCCACAATTGTATCCACTGAACACCGGTGACCCTTGCGATTTCATCAATCCTGGCTAAATCAACAACTGCATCAATTGTCTTGCACAATTCGTGGTCAAATATCTCAACAACATCAAAACCCATGGATAAAATAATGTTTGCAATGGATTGTGCATTCTCATTGGGAAACAACTGGATACTCACCTTTGAATTACCTTCAGCATTCATAACTTCATTTTGCAGTTTATAAGCAGGCTGGAATATACCGGTCCAGCGCACAAAGGGCTTAAGACTCGCAAGGGCAATCTGCTCTTCTGTTGCATAGGAAATCAATGCATATTTGGGAATATAGCCCACGACATCAATGCCCAGTGCCTTTATCTGGTCAATATAGTCAGCATAGACAGGTCCGTCTACCTGTATGAGATAGTATCCTGCACCCTGGTATGAGTCTAATCTTAGTTTCTCAGGTAGTATTGGTTCACCTGCCCGTGTATCAAAGAAAATGCCATTGGAGAAAGAGATTACCGTAGGATTCTCATCAGGCTGTGGCGTGTATGCAGTCACCTGCCCGTGTGAATGAATGTCAACCGCATAGACCATAGCGGTTATCAACATTAGAGTCAACCACCTCATAGAACCTCCTTTCAAGAGTCTGACTCTCTAATTGTAATTATAACAAAAATTCTTTTGAAGTCAAGGGTAAATAAACGGAGTTAATTCGTAAGAGTTTTATAGAATTTTTATACCTATTTTTTCCTTTTAACCATTTAACCAATTATTTTGTTGGTTATTGTTTGGCGGACCATATCCGCCCCTCTGTTTGGCGGACCATATCCGCCCCTCTGTTTGGCGGA